>RFNU01000057.1 GCA_009927065.1 bacterium
TGTTTCACGCAAGAAATATTAGCACGCCACTAGCTAAACACTGCGATATTGAAGTTGTTGACTTTGGTGGAGAAGCTGACCATATCCACCTTTTGCTCGATATGCATCCTCATATCATGCCAAGTCGGTTTGTTGGAAACCTCAAAACAGTCAGCAGTCGTTATATGAGGAAAGAGTTCGCAGAACATATGAATCAATTCTATTGGCAACCAGTCTTATGGACACGAGCCTATTGCCTGATTACGGCCGGTGGAGCACCTCTGGAAGTGCTGCAACATTATATCCAACATCAAGATCAGCCGATCCTGTAATGTCTCACTGCCCATCTCCACCCAAATTTACTGTTGTAAATTCTGGATGGAGTATTTCGTGTGTTTTCGATAAATTTACTGTAAATAACTGAATTTAAATATATTATATGCTAGATAACGGGTATATATATTTGAGAGAGCATTCAAGATGACTGTATTAACATACGCGCAAATAGTCACCTTAACAGAGCAGATGGTGCAAAAGAGTGAAAAGAGTTTTAGCAAAGCTGATTACAAAGCTATTGTTCGTGCTTGTGAACAGGACGTTATTTTAGCAAGGCTATTACAAGCGTATCCCCCATTAAAGTTTAAGATGTTTTATGATAGAGCGCGTGAAGCAGATTTGGCAGAGCGTCAAGCACAGCAACAGGCAAGAGCAGCTCATCAGCAGCAAATGGTTAATGTTAATGTTCATGACCCACTCTTTGGTGATAGTCGAAAGGCCACTCGCACATGGTTGCAAACACAAAGCGTTGTTGCAAGTGCAGACAGTATCAAAGCGTCTCTGGAAAGTGAATACCAACCATATTTTTTAACACTCTTTGAACAGCAAATAAGCAAAGGTCTTATTGGGAGGTTATATCCAAAGTCGAGTGAAGAAGAACAGCGTAAGATCACGCAAGACTTTCGATATTTTGTGGAGTATTTATTTGAGTCTTATAAAAAAGGAGCGACAGGGGGAGAGACTCTGATTCAATCTGTGCAAGCCGCTTTAGCTCGAGAGACCGAAGTCGATAAAGAAGATGCTTTAATGATACTCTTTAGCTCGCTGAATCAAGCACGAACGGGATATGAGGGGAGTGCAAGCAAATATATTGGAGCAAACCATCCTTTATCGAAAGGACAAGCGAGAGATTGGTCATGTATGCCTGGAGTTGATGAGCGAATTTTAGATGGATTAACGCCTATGCGTTTATCACAAGAGGCAGCGCAACAGGATGAAAGTCTCTCGATAGAAGACAGATACATCCAATCGTTAGCCCATGTGTTTATCAGAAAAACAGCAGACGGACTCTTACCTTCGCCTTTATTTTACTCGCTAGTCTTACAAGCCCTGCCCCTACCAGCAACATCGGGCCTTCAGGTTGAAGCGCAAGAAAGCTATCGTTTTACTCTTGCCCAGGGTGTAGAGCGAGAGACCGTTGTTCAACAGTATCTGGCTGAGTCTAAAAAACAAAAAGATAAGAAACTTAAAACGATAGCAAAAGCACTGCTGGGTAAAGAAGACTATAGTCTTGTTGATCTACATCAAGCAGTGTTTCATCAATATGACGGTGAAACAGCACAACAGAAAGCTATCAGACTTCAATATAAAAGGGATTTATCAAGCCTTGGTTTTGAGCAAGATCTTGACGGAACACCTGCAGAACAAAACTCGCACTTAGAAAAGAGTATCAATGAAGTCTTAGAGCAACGAGCCAGTGATTTCATAGCTAGCGTGTTGAACATGAGCTACGAAAGTGAGCAAGAAGCAACTGATTATTTGAAGCGTACCATTCCAGGATTAACACTTCCAGGATTAACACTGGTAGCTGCTGAGCGCAAAGATGTTCTCGTGATAAGAAATCAGTCAGGACATGAGCAAGATATCGCAGCATTAG
>RFNU01000076.1 GCA_009927065.1 bacterium
GACAGCTCTTATGTGGGCAGTTCAAAACGGTCATCAAGAAATGGTGACGTTGCTTTTAGAACGAGGTGCTGATGTTGATGTGAAAGATAATGATGGTAAGACAGCTCTTGCGCTGGCAGTGCAAAACGGTCATCAAGAAATGGTGACGTTACTTGTAGAGAACCGTGCTGATGTTGATGCGAAAACTAATGATGGTCAGACAGCTCTTATGTGGGCAGTTCAAAACGGTCATCAAGAAATGGTGAAGTTGCTTGTAGAGAAGGGTGCTGATGTTGATGCGAAAGATCGCGATGAGAAGACAGTCCTGATGTATGCTGCTTCCGGGGGTCATCGAGACATTTTTGAGTTTCTTTTAAATAAGTTGGATAATCCTCATGAAAAACTTCATGAGCAAGATTATCGTCAGTATACAGCTCTTAAGTATGCAGTTCTAAACGGTCATCGAGAGATAGTTGAGTTGCTTTTAGATCAAGGTGTTGATGTTAATAGACAATACGGGAAACGGCAGGATACACTGCTTATGACTGCATCTGAATCTGGTCATAAAGAAATAGTGGCGTTGCTGTTAGCACGAGGTGCTGATGTTAATGTGACAGGTAATGATGGTAGTACAGCTCTTGGGCTTGTAGCTTTCCACGGTCATCAAGAAATAGTGAAGTTGCTTGTAGAGAAGGGTGCTGATGTTAATGCACAAGATAAGAGCGGTTGGACAGCGCTTATATCGACACTTATGTCCCAGCCCACGGACTCGAAGCTACGAGATACCATTGGTACCCTTAATGTTCTTGTAGAGAATGGCGCAGAGGTTAATGACAACGAGATAGACAACAGACCTCTAATAAATAAAACCTTAGTCCGTCATGTAGACTCATTATGCACTAATGAAAAAACATTTGAGTATTTAGAGAAAGCCTTAGAACGGAGAGATGTTCGTGCTGCATATGTCTTTTTGAATAGATTTTCAAATAGTTATATTGATAATGATAAATTTAAATTGTTACTATTTAAGCTCGTAGCCCATGAAGAACCATCTACGCTCGACCTCTTGATGCAGCGTATTAGTCTATCAAAATGGTTTAATGACGGCGTTATTAAT
>RFNU01000056.1 GCA_009927065.1 bacterium
TTGACAGTATCTCGATGACCTCTTTCTGCTGCAAGCATAAGAGCTGTATTACTAAACTCACCTTTCACATCAACATCAGCACCTCGTTCTAACAGCAACTTGACAGTATATCGATGACCTCTTTCTGCTGCCCACATAAGAGCTGTCTTACCATCATCATTTTTCACATCAACATCAGCACGTCGTTCTAACAGCAACTTCACCATATTTTGATTACCAGAGCCAGCTACCCACATAAGAGCTGTACTACCCTCATTATTTTTCACATCAACATCAGCACCTCGTTCTAACAGCAACTCAACTATATTTTGATTACCAGAGCCAGCTGCAAGCATAAGAGCTGTCCAACCATTATTATTTTTCGCATGAATATCAGCACCTCGTTCTAACAGCAACTTCACCATGTTTTGATTACCAGAGCCAGCTGCCCACATAAGAGCTGTACTACCATTATTATCTTTCACATGAACATCAGCACCTCGTTCTAACAGCAACTCAACTATCTCTCGATGACCAGCAATAGCTGCAAGTATCAAAGGAAAGGCTTCATTATACGTACTATATGGATACGTACTATATGGCAAGTTCATTAAGTCAGGATGCCTATTGAATAACGCCGCTAAAGGCTCAGTACATCCTTGGTGGATTAACCAAGTAACCAATCTTTTGTTAGACTCAATATCCTCTAAGCGATTCGTTTCTATCAGCTCACGGATGATCTCAGCAACTAACGCGTGCTGACAAGGAAAATTATGTATTTGATAATAATCATAACCCAGATTATGATTGTTTATTTTTTCTAAAATAAAGGCCTTGATACGATCTTTTATCACCTCGTCATGCGCGTAATAATGAAAGTAATGTTCGGGATGTGCTTGCTGATAAGCTGTTCCTAACGCTAACAAACTGTCTTTGGACTCTGTTAATGCTCTTGATATGGCTTGACTGTCAACATGACCTAGCTCGTCCTTAAGTATATCTGAATACCCTGATGCTGCTGATGCTACACAGCTATCTATAGCGTCTGTTCCCTG
>RFNU01000247.1 GCA_009927065.1 bacterium
TAAAGGAAGATCTTAACATGTTAACAAATAATCATTATAAAGTTTTAAAAAAATACGCCACTCTTGTCTTAGCAAGTCATAACCCTGGTAAAATTCGTGAAATGAGAGAATTATTGACTGATTATGAGAAAGATTTTACTTTAGTTGATGCCGGAACTTTAAAACTTATAGAGCCTCTTGAAAATGGCAAGACTTTTATTGAAAATGCTTTAATTAAAGCGCGCGCTGCTATGCACGCAACTGGACTACCTTCTTTAGCAGATGATTCTGGTTTATGCATCGATGCTTTAGATGGTAAACCTGGTGTCAATACAGCAGAATGGTTTGTGAATGCAAAGGGAGAAAGAGATTTTCCTTATGGATTTGAAAAAATCAAAAGAGCATTAAAACCCAATGATTTATTGGGGGCTTCAGTCGTTTGTGTCTTTGCGCTAGTTATACCGGGTTGCTCTGACGTTGTGATTGAGCGACATATTCGAGGCACGTTAATCTTTGATCCAGATCATTATGTAGAGATGATGCCAATAGATTCTATTTTTAAACCTGATGGTTATGAGAAAACTTTTGCTTGTGATTTGCAATTAAAGAATAAGATATCAGCGCGCGCGCAGGCTTCTTTTGCTCTGAAAGAAACGTTTGATAAAGCCAATCGATAACAGTTTCAGAAGATGTTTTCTATAAAGTTTTGATTAAGCCTGTTTTCAGTAATCTTAAAGAGGCTCATCTATACTTTAACTAAATGATAAAGACGTTTTTCTATGCTTGGATCATTATCTAAAAAAAATTTTTTTATTTTAGTGTCAATAGTAGTTGTAGGTGTTATCGCTTATAGAGCAGCTAATAAAACAACTCAATGGACTGATAGCGCTTCTTTAACCACAGATATTAGTACTATGAGCTTTAAACTTAGTGGTTTTATCAAAACAATCGCGGTTGATGACAACCAACTTGTTCATCAAGGAGATTTATTGGCAACCCTTGATGATGCAGATTACCAAATAGCCTACGATCAAGCTCAAGCCGCCCTTCTTGTTACTGAGTCTGAAGTTGAAGCCGCTCAACGATCTTATAACATACTCACGATCACAGCTCCTGCTTCTTTAGCTGCAGCACAAGCTCAAGTAAAAGCAGCACAAGCTCAACTTGACAATACAGAAAAAAATCTAAAAAGAGCCCAATATCTGACCAACGTTACGACACAACAAGAGCTTGATAAACTTGTAGCTCAGCAACTTATTGATTTTAACAACTATCAAGAATCTCTTGCTGCATTGCAAAAAGCTAATACTGTTCAAGAACAACTTGATTTAGCAAAAGCTCAAATCAAAGGCTTTGACGGACATGTTAAAAAAGCTAAAACTCTTGTCGCTGAAGCTGCAAAAAATTTAGAAAATACAAAAATCAAATCGCCTTTTGATGGTCGAGTCACCCAGAAAAGTATTACTCTTGGAGAATATGTCCTTCCTGGCCAGAGAATCATGGCTATTGTGAATCATAAACCCTGGGTTCTTGCGAATTACAAAGAAACACAATTAACTCGAATAAAACCCGGGCAACATGCTGTCATTACTATCGATGCTTATCCAAATATGAGTTTTGATTGTACTGTAGACTCTATTCAACGCGGAACCGGTGCGGCTTATTCCCTCTTTCCTCCAGAAAACGCCACTGGTAATTTTGTAAAAGTTGTTCAGCGTGTTCCGGTTAAAATTACGTTGAATGATCCGATTCCTCAGCATTTGATATTAGGGCCAGGAATGTCTGTCTTAGCTACTGTACATACACATGAATAAATCTACAGTCAATCCATGGATTGTGGCTATTGTCGTGAGTTTGGCGACTTTTATGGAGGTATTAGACACAACAATCACTAATGTTTCTTTATCACATATAGCAGGAAGCTTAGGATCTTCACAAATAGAAGCCTCATGGGTGATCACGTCTTATCTCGTTGCTAATGCCATTATACTTCCTTTATCCGGTTGGCTTGCCTCAGGATTAGGACGTAAACGTTATTTTATGATCTCCATTGGGCTTTTTACTTTCTTTTCATTTTTATGTGGAACCGCTCAAACACTCAGTGCGCTGATTATTTTTAGAATCCTACAAGGTATTGGGGGTGGTGGCCTTCAATCCATTCAACAGGCTATAGTGTTAGATGCTTTTCCTCCTGATCAAAGAGGTGTTGTTTTTGGGATTAGTGGTGTGACTTTAATTTTCGCTCCTATCATTGGCCCCACTTTAGGAGGATGGATTACTGATACATATACCTGGCACTGGATATTTTTAATTAACATTCCTGTCGGGCTTTCAACTTTGATTTTAATACAGTTTATTGTTAGCGATCCACCTCATGCTCAATCAAAAGGATTTTCGCATATTGATTGGATAGGGCTGATTTTGATTATTATAGGTATTGGTTCATTACAAATCATGCTCGATCAGGGGCAACAGAAAGACTGGTTTAATAGCCATTTTATTTTCATGCTAGGTATCATGAGTTTTTGTTTTTTAATCGCAGCTATTTTTTGGCTTCTTAAACAAGACAATCCTATTGTGAATATTCGATTGTTAAAAGATAGGAGTTTCAGCATCGGTTGCTCTCTTATCTTTGTCGTAGGCTTTTTGCTTTATAGCAGTACAACATTGCTTCCGGTCTTATTGCAGAGCTTATTTGGTTACACAGCAACGTTATCAGGATTAGTGATTACACCTGGAGGACTGAGCGTTTTGATTCTGATGCCTTTATGTGGAAAATTAGTTCAGTATATTCATGCTCGTGTTCTTGCACGCATTGGACTTATCATGATAGCAATCGGGCTATTTTTAACCCATAATTTAACTCCAGAACTTAATTATGAATATTTTGTCTTGTTAAGAATCACTCAAGTCATCGGCATTCCTTTTTTATTTATTCCTGTTAGTGCATTGGCGTATCAACATATCGCTCAAGAAGATAATAATAAAGCTTCAGGAATTTTTGCTTTGGCGAGAAACTTAGGAGGCAGTTTTGGTATCGCATTAACATGGACATATTTTCAACAACAACAGCAAATACAATTTCATGAACTTGTGGAACATATTAATCCGTATAATCCTCTCCTTCAAGAAGGAATCGTTACTATACAGCAAAGATTAATGGAGTTGGGAATACCGACTATCCGTGCATCTGAACAATCTTTGGCCTTAATCTACAAGAAACTGATATATCAAGCAAATTTACTGTCTTATGAAAACACCTTCCTTATTTTATCGGGTTTTTCTCTGTTAGCAACTCTGCTGACTTTTTATGCTCCTAAAAATGCAACAATTGATGGGAAAAATCATCCTATCTCTCACGATTCTCATTAACATTAATCATAAAAACTATGATAATATGATCAAAATATTTTTATCAATAAAATAATGTCACTAAATCAGTATTTTTTGTTATTTAAATAGAGAGTCAATTTAATTGATTTATACGCAACAACAATCTATATGAATGTAAAAAATTGAAAATAAAACAATTAATGATCGAGTGGGTCGAAAATGTTTAAAACTGTAAAAAAATATCTCTCTTTTTTCGTTAAATTCGATAGTCGAATTTTTCTTGAGAATATAGAACTGATGGGGCAATTCTTCTGGGCTCCTGCACTCTTTTTATTTGTGGAGTTTCCCATTTTTTTCAAAAAAAATATTAGAGATAATCCGGCATTAGTGATTGCAGCACCTCTTTATATTGCAACGTTATTCACATCATTATTTGTAGCGAGCATCTTATTGGCTGTTTATCTCATCAGCTCATTGTTCTCGTCTATCTTAGGATTGAGGTCGTCTAATTTAGGATTTTATTTTTATCAATCTTTAAAGAACTCTATAAAATTCATATCGTCTATCATTCCTTTTAAAGGGCGTGAAATTAATAAATTACTTGAATTTCCAATTCCAAATACAACAGAATTACACTATTTTATTGGCACAATAGATTGTCAAAAATTTGTTGATTTTATTCATAATGCTTTGAGTCAACAAGACAGTCTACGTCGTTTGGGCGAAGGGTTTAACCCTTATGATCTGATTAATCGGTTAATTAATCAAGAAATGGAGCCTCAAGATTCCAGTAAGTTGATTGATCTGGTGATGATTATACGTAATTATTACAATAGCCTACCAGATGTTCAAATAAACGGTGAATCTTACAAAGATCCTGAGCTTTATGATGGTGTGAAAAAATTAGTGGCACTGTTTATCACCAATCACAATCAAGAAACATACGATCCAGCCCTTATGGAAAGCATTGATGAATTGTTTACCAATTTCAATACTCATAACACAATTGGTGTTAATGTATTACAAGCTATACCTTTAAGCTTGATTCAGCAGGTTAAACAGTATAAAGCCAATATTCATCCGCTAGTCTCGTTTATGACCAAAACGATATTAGATTATAATGAAAGTACCTCTGATATTGAGGAGATTACTTTTGTTAATCAACTGATTGAATACGCTTTTGAATATTTACCTGCAGAGACTCTTTACGATATATGTCATCATTTAGGACGTCTCCAAGTGATCGATCTTGTTCGTGATATGATTTATCAACCTCATATCATCTTATTGTTGAAAACCTTAAAAGACAATTTAACGAATGAAGAGTATACTGATGCAGATATTCGAACAATCATTAATCAAACTATTGATCATATTCAACAAACTCTCGTTAAAACAGAATTAACTTTTAATGCGATTCATGATCAAGATGCGGATGCAGCAAACTTAAGAAACCAATTAAGTGCGACGATACGAAAAACTCAAGAGCTCATCAGAACATTAACAGATCTTAGCCATAGAGAAGAAATATCGGTATTTCAAGCCGTAGTAGCCCTTCAAGCACTTCCCCTGAATATTATGCTCAACCATGATTTACTAGCTTTTTTAATAGCTCGTCCAACAGGCGCGTCTACTTTTGTCACTCGTTGCCTCAATATTGCATTAGATGGTGATCGTTGTTATTTCAAGCGTACAGCAGACAGGGCTCCGGTAGCGAGTAAGGCTGTTTCTGCGAATATCTTTACTTTTAATGACCTTGAGAAAGAACACTATCTCGCGTCATTAATTGAAGCGGCTTTAAAAGATGAAGAGAGTTTGGGACGGTTTTTAGCAGGTATTGCTCATTTTAATTATGAACAAGAAGATCAAGCGATAGAGAGTCTTCATGAGTTGATTGGTCGTAAAGGCCACGCTGGTCTCGTGATGCATACAGATGCGATAAGAAATGAGCATGGATTAATGTATTTTCTGTCGAATCTTAACAATATATTAGCCTCACCCTACATTCGTGATGCGTTAACACATCCAGAAAAACGCTATGCTATCAGCATGTTTATTGCTGAACTTGTTATTATGATATTAAATATGAGGACATTAGAAAATACTCCTGATCGTCCTGATTATGGTTCTACAAATGATTTAGCTGAAATTATTAATCAAGCGTTAGCTACTGATGATACGGTGATGGTAAGATCGCTTATGAGCGTCATCGCTCCAGCAGATCGAGAAGATCCTGTGGATCTTCAGGTATTATTTAACCAGCTTGGCAGGTTCACTTCCTCTGTTCATGCACTGGGCCCACAAAGACAAGCGGCTTTGCTCAATACTATGATCGGTGGAGTTGATCAATATTTTGATGCTATTGGACAAGTTGTTATTGATGCTATCAGTGATGGTGATGAAGCTATCGTAGCAGCATTAACCCCTAGCTTGCATGTTGACAGAGATCTTACTGTGCAATTAGTCCGAGATTTTTTAAACACAGCGGATTTTCAAGCAATGTTGGCAGAGCCAATGAATGCCTTATCACTGACGACGCTTTTGCATCCTCATCCTGACTGGGACACCAGTTGCGCGCTTGTTAATTTTAAGCATGAAGATCTTCAATTATTAAAAGAGATTGAAAGAGAATTCTTTGGAGAAGAATCTGATTTATTTAATAAAATACAGCTTCTTAACCTGGATAATTATCAGACAACGACATTGACTTCAAAAGAAGTGTTTTTCTTAAAAAGAATGTTAGGGGGTGATAGTCCGCTCAGTGCTAAACTGGTAGTGAACTATAATGCGGTTTATCAACAAGCCATGGCTGGCCTTAGCTTGTTGAACAAAAATCAGGCTCTTGTTCGTTCATTATTGAATGCTGGTGATGATGAAGCTGCACCACTTGTATCATTTATCCAACAATTTCAACCGATCGCTGATTATTTAACTCAATTATCACTTGTAAGACCTTATTATCAGGCTTTTAATGCTTGGCCCCAAGAGCGTAAAATAGAGTTTATTCAAAATATCATGACCGTTTGTCAAGGTCTTGAACATACAACACAAGATCACATTACAGCGGATGCTCCTGTTAATATCCTCACTGCATTAAACGCTAATCCACATTGCACTCAAGAAGATCTGAACAATGTCTTAAATCAAGCGGCAAGTGTTTTTATTGATGGTTTTGCACAGACAAACCATGTCAATGCTGATCGTCGTAGAAAAATCAGTCAATCTTTGACTTATGTGATTGCTAGTTTTGTTGATAAAGTGGCGCTCGAAGATCTCATTATTTTTTGTAACACACAAGAATTTAAAGAGGTATTGAGTAAGATCATTCATCGAGATAAGCCGATTAGATATACTGATTATATTGAACTTTTACGCTTGGCTCGAACAATTCCTGCTATTGATAACGTATTTAAAGACAGTGTTTTTATGAATCATATGGGAGATATTCTTAACGTATTGAGCCCTGTTCTTTCTTGGGTTCCTCATCGTCTTAAGAGATTTTTTGTTAATCAATCTTCTCAGGCCGTTAGAGTGGCTCAAGCCTCTTACAACGCTGGAAATGCTCTTTATGGCATTGCTGCTACTGGTTACAGTGGTGCGTCTTATGTGTTTTCTGGAGTATGTGCTGTAGGATCTAGCCTACTATTCGACGCACTACCAGTGTTCTTGGAGTCGACGCGTCCGTATGGAGCGGAAATGAGTGATGATGAATCTGACGATGATGAAAAGCTATCGGATAGATGTTCAGAGGGTTCTACTGGGTCTTCTGGTAGAGAAACTGATTTAGAAGAAGACTATTTAAATGGAGTAGAAGTCCATACAGCATATGATCCTGATGCAATTGAAGCGGCTCAAAGTATTATGTTTAGCCGCACTGATTCTGCTGATCGGCCAGTTGTGCAAGCTAGCGGCAGAAGATCATTTTCTTAAAAGATCTAGCATAATCAGTTGATTTTCTCTACCAAACTGTATTAAGGTGTTTTTAGCTTAAGAATAAATAAACCTATGGTGAGGGGGAGACTGAATGATCCACATCATCTCTAATCTTAGCGATAAAACAGGTGCGCAATGGGCTGAGGTCTTTAGGACAGTGCAAGCGGGTGTCACGAATCTTAATTTAAGTCGTAACAATCTTGGTCATAAAACCGTTGCTGAATTGACTGCAGCTCTGCATGTCTTACCTGAAAGTGTCACTACACTTAATTTAAGTCGGAATGATCTTTATCGTTTAACAGGTCTGCAGTTAGCAGAGACCTTGAGTGCAGTGCCTAAAAGTGTTACAAAACTGAGTTTGGTTGGAAATAATCTTGGTGATAAGACTGTTGCTGAATTGACTGAAGCCTTCAGAGCACTGCCTAAAAGTGTTACAAACCTGAGTTTAACTGCTAATAATCTGGATTATAAAACAGGCGCTGAATTAGCTGAAGTCTTTAGTGTATTATCAAAACATATGACAACGCTTTATTTATGTAATAACAATTTTGGTGCTAAAACAGGCGCTGAATTAGCTGAAGTCTTTAGGGCGCTGCCAGACTTAATCAGTCTTGATTTAAGCGCGAACAATCTTGGTCATAAAACCGTTGCTGAATTGACTGAAGCTCTGCAGGCACTACCTGATGGTGTTACTGCACTTAATTTCAGTTGGAATAATCTGCATCGTCAAACAAGCGCTCAATTGGCTCAAATCTTTAGAGCATTACCAGCAGGCCTAATCAGTCTTGATTTAAGTGAAAATCAGCTTCATCCTGAAGCAGAGGCCTTTAGTGAACTGCGAGTAGGTCTAACACGCCTGAAGTTAGGCGGGAATAATCTTAGTGCTCAAAGAGGGGAGGATTTAGCAAAAGCCTTTAGGGAACTGCCAGAAGGCCTCACACATCTTGATTTAAGTGAGAATACTCTTGGCGATAAAGCAGGCCCTGAGTTAGCCCTTATTTTTTCTGCGCTACCAAGAACCATAACCACACTGATGATAAAAGGCAATCATCTCGATCGTCATAGCTATCATGATTTGCGTCTTTTTGTTGAATCCATGCCCCCTGCTGTAAGAGCAAAAATTGGTGGACAAATCGATTATTATCAAGCAATTATGACGTTTTCTAGAGTCGTCGGTAATCCTGCACTAGTGAGCGGAGAAGCATGTGGCCATGTCTTGGGCAATAAAGATATACAACGCACAGTGTTATCTTTTCTGGATCCACAAAAAAATACATCTGCAAAAAAGACAACGTAACATAGCCAAGAAGTATCAAAAAATACGAAAGATCTGTAAAGAATGCTCCTATCAACATGATTATGCGATAGTGAGCGATCGAGATCACAAGATCATTGTTGTCGAGGATTAGCTGTGCGAGCTTATCAAGCTAAAAGAGCTGATTAAACTCTGAGGCTTTAGGGCTCACTTTATTGTTAAGCGCGACATCAAGCAAGACAAGAGACTTTTTTTACGGGGTTGTTGAGATTCTTTGACGGGTGTTGTAATGACATCTGTTGGGGGGGGCAGTGCTGGTTGTTTGATTAAAGGTGAAAATAACACCATTGATTGCTCTTGTGTTGATAAAAAAGAGCAAATTTTTTTATTGACATCAAAAGGCATGATAACCTGATTTGTTTTGCTCTGAAAAAAAGGAACCAGAACTTTATCAGGACTTCTTAATAACATTAAAAATAATTCATGATGTTCTAGCGATTCTTGTGAGTGATGATCAAGTAATTTTTCTTGATAAGGTGTTATACGAGTCTGAGTATTTTTAATAGATTGATGAGTTCTTTCCAAAAGATCTTGATTGCGTCTGACAAGTTGTTGTTGATTTAAGCCTGATGGTGTTGCCAGATCAATACCATTATGTAAAGCACTTGAATCAAACAGAGTCACTTGGTGATTTTTTTCAAGAGCACGGAGTAATGATACACCAATTTCTTCACAAGACTCTTGGTTCTCTGTGTTTGCAACAATAAAATGAATTAAGCTGGGATGAGTCGCTAAATGAGAAAAATCAGCCGTTATTGCGTTGATATCTTGATCTTTAATGAAGTGAGTATTATTAAGAGTTATTGACTGTAGCTGAGGATTATCTTTTAATAAAGAATCAAATGCACTCAACTCTCCTAACGTGATAGATAAATTATTTGTCTTAACTTTTTTAACAGTCGAGTGAGTTGTCAGAAAATTTTTGAGATAAGTGAAAGAGAAATTTTTATGACGCTTGATGTTGAGCTCTAGTGCAGTTAACTGTTGTGATAAATGGACCGCAGACTCTAAGAATTCCGGTAAACTCGGACGTGCAGCAGCACTAGTATAACTTAATTGGTTAAGGGTTGTTGTCGTATTCAACAGCTTACCAAGAAAATGTAAATTATTAACACAACCATTTTCTTCAGTGATCCTTAATGTTTTTAAAGCAGTGCATTGTTCAAGGGTTCGTGCTAAAACAAAGCAACAATCTCTCCAATTTTTAGAAGTGAATTGGTATAAATAATTAAAAGTAGAATCAAAATGAAGAGTTAAATCCTCAATATCTTGAGATAGAGCAGAAATTGCTTTATAAAAAATGATAAAATCATCAGCAGAAGATATATTAATAACTTTATTCATGAGACTCTAATGAAAATTAATAAAAAGTCATATAAGTATTATAACTGACTTTTATAGAAAAAACAATAAGTTATAAATAAACCCATTGTTTTTGCTCTTTAAACATACAGTAAGCGCACTCGTTACGGATCGGTCAAGGCAGATGCGCAACGGTGAAAAAAAGATGAGCAAGAGGTGATGTAGCATCCATGATGGGTGATGATATCATTGCTCTTAGAGTTCGGGCAATCAGCATAATCTGAAGAGCTCACTCATTTTGCATCAGAAAGATGAGTGAGTAGAGTTGATACTCTCACCAAGAACAGTTTCAGGAATATCAATAAAGAGATTTACTTGATAAGCTGGAACCATGTTGGTCCTCTGTTGAATGAACAGGGTAAGCCGTAGCTAGCGGTGGTGCAGAAGGAGTTGATGAGAATTGTAAGGGAACATTCCAAAACTCAGGTGAATGTGGTGTGGAACGACTTTCTGACATCTTGTGCAAGGAAGATCCTACGAATATCTTGCTCAAGGCAGATCCTAATGTTCTATGCTGCAAAGATCTATCATTTATAGCTATTAAATCACTAAGAGTTTTAGTCATGTCAGGATTATAATAGTCGTTATTGTTCTGTAAGCTCTTGAGTAATTTTATAAGTTTTTCTTTAGTTAAAACTATATTCTGCTCTGACGCGTATACTTCACCAGTAGGAGAAATCGAATCAATATCTTGAATAATATCGACTAAGAACTGTTGAATGGTTATCGCTTCCGCTGTAGTAAGATCACCAATACCATGGCTCTTAAGGTATTCATGCAAATTCTTGCTATGATAAAGAGGATCATCTTTTTGATTTTTCGTTAACCAGTCAAACCCTATCAAACTGCAACCAGTCGAGAGAATGCCGCCAAGTAAGGCGCCGATACCAACAATAAAGATATTAGGTACAAATGAAGCAACAACGAGTCCAGTCGCTATCCCCATTAATCCGCCTAGCAGCGTACTGATCAAGATATTAGAGATAATACGAAATCTATCGCCCTTAAATTGCAAACGAAACGAATAGTCATCATAAATCCCTTTAACGTATTGAGCAGTAAAAGCAGTAGCTCCGGCTAAAAAACCGATAATCAACGCAACTGCAGCGTAATCTTGAGCTTTAGGCTTCTTCTTTTTCTGCTTCTCTTCACTCTCTTCAGCATTGAATGAAACATGCTGATGCACTTGTGTTGAATTGCCAATATTAAATGAGTTCCCACCATGATAGCTGAATCCAGAGTTGCAGGCTGGTGTGAAGCTATAGGGTTGATAATCTCTGTTCTGGGCGTATCTTTGCTCACGAGGAAGATCTGATTCTGTTGTAGTAAAAGCAATTTGACCGTCTTGGAATTTAATTTTAAATTTCATTAATAAAAACTCTTTTTAATTATCAATACACTGCAATTCTAACAGGTTGTTTTTAAAAAACAATGGCCAACTATAACATATTGATTAATTTAAAGTAAAAATTCATAATCTTACTCCAACGTTCAAAAGACGAAATATTTTTTGATTCATCCTGACATGAGAGCACTCTTTCTTAGAGAAAGATTGTTTTTTAATGAGATTGCATACGTTTTTACTTTAAGGATAAAATAATGACAATTTAATGTATTTATTATTTTTATTATGAGCAAAATTGAAGGGCTATCAGGATTTCCTGAGTATTTACCCAATCAACAACTTTACTTCAATCATCTTAAAGAGTTAATCGCGAGTTCTTTTGAATCAGCCGGTTATTGCCCTATGGAAACCCCGGCTGTAGAGAAAATAACAACACTTCTTTCTAAAGGTGGTATTGATCAAGAAGTCTATGCGGTTCATCGTTATCAAGATAAAAGTGAAAAAACTGAAGCTGAATTAGCCTTGCGTTTTGATCTCACTGTTCCCTTAGCCCGCTATGTTGCACAACATTATAGCTCTCTTGTTTTTCCTTTTCGTCGTTATCAAATAGCACCAGTTTGGCGGGGTGAACGAGCACAAGCAGGCCGTTATCGTCAATTCTATCAATGCGATATTGATATTATCGGAGAAGAACAATTAAGTTTAGAGCATGATCTAGAAGTCTTAATGGTGTTGAAAAAAACCCTGTTAGCATTAGAATTAAAGAATTTCTCGATTGCTTTAAATCACAAAGCGGTCTTAATGGGTTTTTTACATTCTCTTGGGATTACTCAAGAGCAGATGATCGGCAATGTTCTTCGTATTATTGACAAAAAGAATAAAATATCTAGAGAGACCTTACGAACTGAATTAACGGTTTATGTTAATACCATTCAAATGCAATCTATTGATGCGTTGTTGGATTTACAAGGAAATAATGAGTCTCTTATCGAGTATCTACAACATATAGCTTCTGGTCATGAGCTTCTGATGCATGGTCTTGCTGAGTTACAGCGTCTTTTAGAGTTAGCTCAGCTTTTCGGTTGTGCTGATGTTTTAAAGATTGATTTAACATTAGCACGTGGACTGGCCTATTATACTGGTATTATCTTTGAAACAACGCTCGGTGATTATCCTCAATTAGGTAGTGTGGCTAGTGGTGGACGTTATGATAATCTTGCTGAAAAGTTCTCGAAAAAACGTTTACCAGGGATTGGCATGTCGATTGGATTATCGCGATTGTTTGCCGCTTTAGTTGCTAATCAGCAAAAAACACAACATGCTTCGCCAGCTATCGCTTTAATAGCAATTCAAGAGCGCGCTGCTTTGGGAACATACATTCAACTTGCTAACCAACTGAGAGAAGAGGGTTTAAAGATAGAGCTGTATTTGGAGCATAAAAAGTTAGTGCAGCAGTTTAAATATGCGGATAAAAAGAAAATCCCTTTTATTATTACAGCCAACCAACAAGAGCTTGATGCAAACATTTGGGTCTTAAGAAACTTAACATTACATCAAGAAAGTCGAGTGCCACTACCAGATCTTGTACTAAGGTTAACATCATGATAAATCAATTTTTATAAGACTTTTTCGTTTGACAAGGTTGTCAGTCCTCTGTTGATTTGGGATGAACATGTTGATGATTTTTATTTGTTGCTTCTTGATTTTCTTGTAGAGCATGTTCAGTGCTATGACCATCAAGATGAGTTTTTTGATGATGGACGGAAGCTGGTGAAACTTTGTTACCCTCGTTAATCTTTTCAGCAGCTTGAATGATTGCACTATGATCAGTAAAAGAGCTGTTGACCATTTTTTGAGGGTCATCGCGCATATCAATAACATTCGTGTTATGATGAGCAGGCTGATTATTAATGTCTTTGCTAAACAAATTTTTCATTGATCTAGGAAGAAGCTGATTAAGACCTTTATACAGAAAATGACCTATCGCTTCTCGGTTTCTATAAATTTCTATACCGATTTTAACTGCAGCAACAGAAAGAACAACACCTGACAAAAGAGGGCCGGTAATAGGATTGGCAAACATCGCTAAAGCCATAGACATCGCAACAATAATAGCCAATGAAAGTGCTAAATCAATGAGAATTTTTTTGCGATGTTCATGAAGTTGCTCATCAGTCATATGCTCTAACGAGTTATTTGCTCTATTGACTGTCTTGTAGAGTTGATAGCAACCATAGGCAAAACCTCCGCACTCAGCCGCTAGTCCCAAAATAGGAATAGATGCTAAAAAAGGTAATGCTGATGAAAGAACATTCACTTTCGCCAGCGGTAGAATGAGTTCTGAAACTAGAGCAGAACTACCTACCAACAATCCTAATGCACCTGCAGCGCCACCCAAAACAGCTGAAAGGGATAATTTTTTTATGAAGTTTTGGCGATCGTCGATATCCTTTAATCGCAATCCAAATTCAGCAACCGCTGCAAGAGCTTTTAATCCTTCAGAGATTTGCTTGGGATCAATCATAAGAGTCTTCATATCTATCACCGTCTATTTGAGAGTATAGTAGAAATATTTTATGATTACTTTTGATATCGTCAGGAAAAAATTTCTTTACCACGCAGTCAACTATAATTAATAACTACAATCAATAATATTTTTAGGAAAAAATCTTAATACATGAGTCATTTAATTTTAATTTATATGGGATGTCTGCCTTTTGTCTTACTTTGCCTGGCTCATTATGCGGCAGTGATTCATCCTGTTGTTATTCAAAAAATTATTTTTTATTATAGTTATTCAATTTTAAATTTTGTTTGTGGGTATCATTGGACACTGTCTTTGACTGTGATTACCCATCAGGCTAAAAACTTATCAGTACTTTTCTCTTTAAGCAGTGTTATGATTGCAATGCTTTTTGGATCATCACAGGAATCAATAGCAAGTGTGCTTCTTGCTTTTCTAATAATAGGTCAGTATGTTATTGATATAAAGTCCGATATCGCACACTCTATACCCGTGCTGTATAAAGTCGCACGCTTAGTAGCTACGCTTACTATAGTATTGAGTCTTATTTTTAGTATGATGTTGAGTTCATAGAATGCAGATTTTTAATTTTGTAGAGAATATTAAGCTTTATTCAGAGAATTTATTTATCCTCATCTCTTATGTATTAGTTTTCAATTTAATCAACTGGATCTTTTTAGGTTCAATATTAAACATTTTTGGTATTTATCCAAGAAAATTATTAGGGTCTCCTGGTATTGTTGCTGCACCCATTTTACATGGGAATTTCCAACATTTTGTATCCAATGCTATACCTTTTTATTGGTTATCGTTATTGATGATTGCTATTGCTGGTGAGTTAGATTATTACGTTATTTTATGTATTATTGGCTTGATCAGTGGATTATTGATCTGGTTGTTTGCTCGTCGTGCTATTCATATTGGTGCTTCTGCTCTCATTACAGGCATGTATAGTTGGCTTGTTTGCTACACGATTTATGAACCCAGTCTTCTTAACGGCATTATTTTAGGTATATTATTTTTATATTTTGGATTTATCGTGATAGGCATCTTACCCGAAGAATCACATGTGTCATGGGAAGGACACTTATTGGGATTAATAGCCGGTATGATGACTTATTATTATTTATATGACTTAATGAATTATTACGAAGAAATCTTGATTGGCATCACCGAAATTAAGATTTGGATGATGCGTCATATGATGTTTTAGTTCTTCATCATCTTATCGATCTTTAGAGAATTATGAAAAAGCAAAGAGCTGTATGGAAAGAGATGCGTTTCTCCAAATCAATGTGATCGAAAAGTCTTATACCGTAATCATTCTTTATGAATAATGGGCTAAAATTTATTATTGGTTGATTATAAAGGATTTGATATGCCTGATAGTAAGAAGCTTCTTACGGAATTGAATAAATACTTGGGAAAAGATCCTGAGGATTTTGACTGGTTGTATGGTAGTTCTGTTGATTCGCAGCGTGTTGATACTGAGCGTGATAGCAGCATCTCCTCCAGAACCTTCAACCCTTTGCGGAGTCAGCGCATCTCCGAGTCTTCGGGTCATAGCACGATATCCAGATCTAGCTCCAGCCTCAGTCGGGATAGTGAAACATCCGGCGCAGATCTGCCACTGTTTGATCCAATAGCTGTTTTTATGCAAGCCAAACGTGATGAGCGAGTCATTGTTATTCCTCCTGATTGGGACTATAAAACTGATCCTATAAGTTATGGAAATACGAGAGCAACCCCTGACAATACCTATGTTTTTAAATTCGACGAGACAGGGGAATTAAAATTTGCTGCGCCTTCGGATCTGCTAGTAAACAAAAGAGAAAAACAAGGATTTCTGAACGGTATTACTTTTGGATTATTTGAGCCATCAATGCAGTTGTTAGAACGTTCAAGTATACCCATACCTAGAAAAACAATATTTATTGAACCTGAACCTGAAACTGGTAATCTGTTTAGAGCAGGCGCCAGATTAGGGGCGTTAGTAGGACGTCCAGCCGCCATGATCGTCGTGCGAACGAGATTCCTAGCTTCAACGATTGAAAGTGCTCGGCTCTCTGTAAAAAGTATGGATGGACAAAACAAGGCTCCTGATTATCGAGAGGGGGCATTGAATGCGTTAGCTTATTCTACACTGCTTGCAATACCAAAAAATCATTCACAGGGAAACAAACTAGACGGATATTATAGAGCTTACATTCCTTTGCGAATAGTTCTTTCACCCGTACAGATCACTTTGAGTCTTATTGCTGGGACAGTGGGATTTATGAAGGGCCTACTTGATATACCTAAATCTGACATTCAATTACTAGCTAAAAAAGCAATGAATAATGATGATACGATTGCTGCGGCGGCGCAGAGCTTGCTGCAATCTGCACTCAACGATCCTACGTTAGCCCCTGCTTATCAAGAACAACTCAAAAGCATGAAAATTAAAGAAGAGACCTCTAAAGACATTACCGAAAACACCATCTTCAATATTGTATCTAAAATGACTGGACTTCATGTATTAGTGGGTGCATTTTTAGCTGTTAAAAATGATTTGAAGAGTCCTGAATATCCAGGCTTGGATGATCCAATCAGGGCTTTCTTGCGATCAGCTGGTGTAGGTATCAAGGGTGCGGTGCTAGGGCTTAGCGAATCAGTTGGTTTGTATGCACGACCAGTCATTGCATTATTACCTGCTGCTCTTGCTGCAATAAAAGGCGAGAGCAAAAGCGAGATCTTCCAAGCTAAATACATGGAGATTGCTGGATTTAATAATAGCAGAGCAGAAGCAAAAGGCAGTTTTATAGAAAAATTAGATGAGTATATTGCAATACAACCGCAATCAGCCAGTCATCAATTGCCAATTCAACTTGCCCCACTACAAAAAGCAGAGACTGTCTTATCAGCGGATTCGACCGGTAGTTCTGCCAGTAGGCTCAGTCAAGGTTGCGCAGAAGTCAGAGCAGGAACCGAAATCAAATTGGAAGGACCAGTTTCATTTCAGAAATTGCTTGAAAATCTAGAAGAAATTTATGGCAAGAAGAAGCAGACCATATATTCTATACTTGTTGATAAGGATCACATTGAAATGACGCCTAAAGATAACCCCCCATCTTTAGTTAATAGGATTCCAGATAAGCTTTTAGAGAAGTCTGATAAATTGGCAACAGTATGGGAGCAGCAAATAAGCGCATTACAAAACTCAGAAAAGACTGAGAAAATTACTGCAACTATTGAAATGGATGTGAAGGGAGACGACGATCTTAAGAAGGTTATGGCGATTATTGAGTCATTCAAGGGTAAAGATGTCACTATTCAATTGAAGGGAGACGTGTCTGGTGTGTCTAATGAACGCCTGGGGGAGATAAACTCTAAAATAAATAGCCATAATAAGAGAGAGTCCTCAGCAGCAATGGTGAGGATGAGCTAATAGCTGTATTGATTATTTTTACGTATAGTGGTTGTAAAAAATATTTTGATTGATGCTTTTCATTTCCATCATCAAATAAGCGCGAAAACCACTTGCTTTAGCGGGTGGAGGAAGCGCTCCTCCTGTCATAGAGTGATAACCATCAGACGCTTGTATGCACTTGCAATATCTTGCTGCCATGCCTTGAACGGTTGCGGTTTTGGTTGTGATGTAAAAAATCCTGTTGCTCCAACAGCAACATGCCCAACGCAAGTCCCTACTTTTTTACCAGCAAGCACCACGGCTATCACTCAATCCCCAGTTTTAAATCCAAGGACAACTTTTTTATCTTTATTCCCAGTGGCTAGGCAAGCCGTCTTTTAAAATAATCGTGAACGGATGGATACGATACATAGCCGCTCTTTCCTTCTCTTCAATCACTCTCTGGCCTTAGCAGTCCGGATGAGAAGGCATGAGCGCTGTCTTATTGTTAGCTAACACGAAAACGCGTTGCATGGTTACATGACTTCTAAATTCTCCGATTGCTCGGGTAATGACCACCTCGCCAATGTTATCCGGCA
>RFNU01000137.1 GCA_009927065.1 bacterium
AAGTTTGGGTGACCGATCTCCTGACTAACAAAAAAACGAAACTTTCCCAAGAACAAATCCAAACTCTTTTTAATAGTCATCAAGATCTGCAACAGCAATTATCAAAACTAGAAAGCGAATTGAAAGCGCAAAAAGAGAGTCATCATCAAGAAATACAGTCACTTAAGGCAGAAGCGCAATCAAGTAAGGAAGAAAGAGAATCACTTAGGGCAGAAGCGCAATCAAGTAACGAAGAAATACAAGCACTGAAAAGAGAAATACAAATTTTGAGTGAGCAGATGAGAGCTAAAGATGAAAAACATATAGCAAATACCGACAAAATTCTGGCTCTTGTGGGACCAACCCTCTTTGAGCAGCAAGCAATGTTCACTTTTAGTAACGCATCGTCTGGAGACTCGTCGCCCCATCATTTCAAATCTCCTTCAGATTCAGATGACTATGGTTTTCAGCATGTTAAAGGAGGCGCTGATGTTCAGTCACCACGACCCAAATCCAATTCATGATGTATTAGTGAGATCAGCAGGAGAGCGTATTATGATAGAAAATGGATGGAAATTTTTGTCACCTGGGGCAAAAGCTTTTTTCTTAGCGAACATGACTGTGTTCTGGGGAGCAGTAGGAGCGTTTGGCGCAAGCTTTGGGTTGACATTCTTTATGCTCAGGCATCTTCCAGAAATCAAACTCTTTTTAAAAAAGAGGCGCACAAGAGACAGCTCTTCTGCGCAAGAAGATTTAAAGCCAAGAAATTTGACGGAAGAGATCGAGCAGCTTTATAAAAGATCAAATGCGATGAGTGAACAGTTAAAAGAACATAATGAGCAGATGATAGCTCAAGTAAAGGCCTTGCAGCAAATGCGTGTTGAGCATCAAAAAGACATTCAGGAGATTACAAGTCATCTTCAGGAAGAGAAAAGTGATCTCGCTGATCTCAGGGCCTTAATCAATGAAGCACGCCAGCTAGTAATTTATTTTCATGGTCCACTGAACCAGCCATCTAAACGTCGGAGCGTTCCGGCGGCCCAGTAATCAGGCTGTCCCCTGTTTTTTATCTCTTGGTGCGCTGCCTCCATGAGATTTTGTTGCTCTATCAAAAGGCCATCGCCTAAGGCCCCTGTATGAGGAGGGCCTAACGGTTAGCCCCATGTTTTTTTGATGAGCTCAAATTGCGTGAGCTTGCCTTTGCGCTCAATGATAAATTTCTTTGCGATGACCCACGCGTAGCACCAAGATAACGCAATAATTATTCTGAAATTGCAGTCCATCCTATTGTTTCCAACTCGATAGCGCCAAAGACCAATTTTGTCGTCTGTTAAAGCTTCACCAAAAAGCTTTGGAATTATAAGCAACCATCAATCTTTTCCTTGAGTAAGGCTTATTAAGCCCCTTAAATCTTCAAAAATTCCTGATTCTTATATAATGCCGATTTTGTAGACCTTTATTGTGAATTATGCTTGATTGATTTTTTGTTTAATATTTAACTTAACTTTTCTCCTTATCCTAAGACTTTTTTATATTTGGCCTTCATCGCGGCTCTTTTACATGACTATGCCTTAACACTCTTACAGCTGTAAGATAACGATGTACTGTAGTAATAATATTATGTAATTACATAATATTACATAATATTAATATTGATCGTGATATATTGTTTCAGATAATGTCCCTTATCAGAAGTAATAAGTGAGAAGATTTGAACGAGCCGCGATAAATCCTAAAAATTAAAGGAAAATCTTAAAAAATGAATAAAAAAGTAAAAAAAAGAAGCATAAGTTAAAGTGAAATAAAAAACACGACGGGTAATTAGATGAAGGTTGCAAAATTAGCTTCACATAATCACTATGAAGGCCACTGTATCTCGTTAAAAAAAGGAATATGACTATACATGCTTATAATCAACATGAAGCAGATGAAGTGATTGCTGTTGATAATCATGCCTTTTAGCGTATCATCACTCTATCAATGACGGAGTTTTTTTTGCGATGGTGGATGTGATGTCCATGATGATACTGTCGCAGAGTTGTTAGATCTAAAGTCAGAGATGGGATCAGAAAAAAGCAACCCCCGCAAAACAAAGCAGATCATCTCAGCCTATCACTACGGTTTCAAGAGGCACTATGTCTGAAATATCATTAAAATTCGCCGAACTAATCTTTTAAGATTGTTTACTTCGCTAAAATACAAAACCTAATTTACAATCGCAAACGTTATGAATTTTAAGAAAAAACATTATTAACGAGTTGCTTCTGTCGGATTGCGTTTAGAGCTTAATCTCATGATAACATCACTCAGCCATGATTTCTAACATGATAGGATCATAGCAACTGATCATAAAATTCAGCATTTCTTCAGAATGCCCAGATTCATAGAATTTAATCATTTTAGAATTAAACTCTACACTACGTTTTGCGGGAACATTAATAACCGGATATCCGTTTGATAAGAGAAGAGCATTCATCATAAATCGGGCAGTTCTTTTATTAACATCATAAAAAAACTGATATCTTGACATATAAAGAAATAACATAATCGCTCTTTCTAGGATGTTTTGCGTTCTATTGACCTGTTCAATAACTTCAACCCAAAACGAATCAAGAGTACTAGCTTTCGGAGGCAAGTATTGAGTTCCAGATATTGTGACCTGACCTTTTCTAAAACATCCCCACTCTAAAGCTTCTTCTTGAGCTGCTAAAGCGTGCAGCTCGAAAACAAACTCTTTCGATAGACTAAACTCCCCATTAAGAATTTTATGAAATATCCATCTCCATGCTTCAGCCTGG
>RFNU01000192.1 GCA_009927065.1 bacterium
TTTTAACAAAACTCGCGTAATTCTCCATTCAGAATTTACGAATGTAAATTTGGGTGGAGATGGATAGCGAGACCTTAAAGGATAGGAATCGATGCTGGAATTGACTACAATGTCTTTTAGCGTATAATCACACTATCAATTAAAGAGTTTTTGTTGCGATGGTTGCACTTGATGTTCATGATGATACTGACGAAGAGTTGTTAGCTCTCGAGCCAGACATGAGATCAGAAAAAAAGAAAACCTCACGCAAAACAAAACAGCTTCTCAAAGCCTATCGCTATCGCCTTTACCCTACTCAAGAGCAAGAAACCCTCATCAAAAAGCATTTAGGGTGTGTACGTTATGTGTACAATTGGGCATTAGGATTGAAAATCGAGCATTACAAAGAGACCAAGAAAGGCTTGTATCGAACAGAGCTACAAAAAAGACTTGTTGCTAAAAAGAAAGAAGAGCAGTTTGGGTGGCTCAGTGAAGTCAATAGTCAATCATTATTGGCTGCTTTGTTACATTGTGAATCAGCTTATGACGGTTTTTTCAAACACAAACGTGGTTACCCAAAATTCAAGAAAAAGAGCAATCTTCAACAATCGTTTCAATGTCCACAGCATGTGACAGTGGATTTCGAAAGCAAGGTCATCAATTTGCCTAAAATAAAAGGCATAGAGACAACCTTTCATCGCACTTTTGAAGGCATTATCAAAACTGTCACAGTAAGCAGAACACCTTGTGGCCATTATTATGCCAGTGTGTTGGTTGATGAGAGCCAGTATGCTGTGGCCCCTATTGTTCAAGAGATTACACCTGAAAAGACATTAGGGATTGATTTAGGATTGACTCATTTTCTAATTGATAGCGATGGCCATAAAATTGATAACCCAAGATTCCTAAAAAACTCACTCAATAACCTGAGTGTTGAGCAAAGAATATTTGCTCGCAAACAAAAAGATTCAAAAGCACGTCGGCTGCAAAAAACCAATGTTGCCCGTGTGCATGAAAAGGTTAAAAATCAACGCAAAGATTTCAATCATCAAGTAACAGCAAGGCTGGTGAAAAACCACCATACAGCCTTTGTTGTGGAAGATTTGAATATCAAGGGCATGATTAAAAATAGAAAGCTTGCTCGCACCATTAATGATGTCGGTTGGGGACAGTTTCTGCTGTTTCTCTCTTACAAGTGCGAGCGAGCTGGAAAGACCTTACACAAAATTGGCCGCTATGAACCAAGCTCTAAAGTGTGTAGCTGTTGTGGCTATAAGATGGAT
>RFNU01000054.1 GCA_009927065.1 bacterium
CTTACTTGCCGGGACTTTTGTTGTCAGAATTCTTCGTCCTTTTTACCAAAATATACCAAAGCGCCAAATAAAATCTCCAAAAGTTTATATTAGAGATAGTGGAATCTGTATACAGCTCTTAGATATCACAGAACGTAGTATGATAGGACATCCTAAATTGGGTGCTTTGTGGGAAGGATATGCTTTGGAAGAAATCGTGCGTTTCTTAGAAATTCGTGATGAAAATTGCTATTTTTGGAGAACAGAGCATGGAGCCGAACTTGATTTACTATTAACGATTCATGGCAAAAAAATAGGCTTTGAGTTTAAGTATGCTGATGTTGCCAGTTTAACAAAATCTATGACTATTGCTCTTGCTGATTTAGCATTAGATCATCTTTACGTTATTACGCCTAAAGGTATAGATTACAAACTGGCTCCTAATATATCTTGCTATGGTTTAAAAGAATTTTTAACTGTTGCAAAAGATTTGATTTATTAGTATTTTTTAAGAAATCGCCAAACTGATGTTTAAGGATTAATTTTTAAATGAATAAAAATAATAACGAACAACAAAGCCTTGATACTTATCTTAGCCTTTGTACAGAGGTTTACGAATTGATCAGGCTAATGAATACAAAAAGTTAGCAGAAGATTTAGCCTTTTTCGTTAATGAATGACATTCTATTCCGGTGGAAACAGTCCCTTATTCGAGACGAGGTGTTAAACTCACTGTTCTAGATGAAGAAACGCAGGATACCTTAGCGCAATTAAAAGATGATATCGATGTCTCTATGGTTACAAGTTTATGGGAAAAGCTCAAAGACATTACTTGTTGGTCAAAGCCCTCTATTTGGATACATGGCGATTTACTCCCAGGAAATATCTTGATTAAAAATAATCAATTGTCAGTCGTTATTGATTTTTCAGATCTAGGCTTAGGTGACCCCGCATGTGATTTAGTACCTGCTTGATGTTTATTTAATTTTCAATCAAGATAAATTTTTAAAGCTAATCTCCAAGATATTGATGAAAATACTTGGTTACGAGGAAAAGGGTGGGCACTTTCGATTGCATTAATTCTTTTACCTTACTATAAAACTAGAAGTCCCATGATGGCTGAATTAGCGCGACACATGTTAAAAAATATTTTTTTCAGAGGAACAATATGACTGATTTATCAATAAATATTCGTTTTATCAGGATGGTGAATTCTGCCACGTTCGTTAAAAGAGGTTTTAGAACATCTGTAATTACATAAAACGTATTATAAGATTATCGTGTCTATGTTATGTTAGCGCTTTGCTTGTCTAATTATATGATAATAAAAATGGAATCAAAATATGAGCAATACCTTGTTAAGTTATCATTTTTTAGAGAAATTAAAAAAATTGTCTTTTGTGGAAGAAATCTGGCTTTTCGGATCGCGAGCAAGAGGTGATTATGAAGAACGTTCTGATATTGATTTAGCTATAGTCTGCCCAAAAGCAACTCATGCTGATTGGTTAAAAGTAATGAAAATAGTTGATGAACCAGACACCTTACTTAAAATTGATTGTATAAGATTTAATGAAGCAGAGCTTACTGAAGATTTCTGTAAAAATATATTAAAAGATAAAAGGATTATATATATGAAAGAAATAAATTGGGGAGATTCTTTCCAATCATTGGGTAAAGCTATAGAGCGTTTAAAAGAGGTATTAGAACACCCGCAATTAAATGAAAATGATTTTATGAGAGATGCTACAATACAACGTTTTGAGTTTAGCATAGAGCTTTTTTGGAAAGTTTTAAAAAAAATATTGCAATATGAAAAAGTAGAAGCAACATCCCCAAGAGATACATTAGCTAAATCTTATCAATATAAGTTAGTTGATGATGAAAATGTTTGGTTGGCGATGTTGGACGATCGAAACAATACCTCACATGCCTATAAAGAAGAAAATGCAAAATTGATCTTTGAGCATATTAAGTCTTATTTTCCTGTATTAGAAAAAACTTATTTGAATTTAAAAAAACAATATGACTGATAATCAGAGTGTAGTGGGGGTGAATGCAGCAAAACTAGAAGTCTATCAAAGGTACTGCTGTAGATAGAGTGGTGACAACTCCCGCCACTAAATTGCTAAGGCAATTCTAGTGGGGGCTTCTTCTTTTTGCGACCCATCTTCAGCAACCTGAAGACCTCTCGCTGAAGCAGTTGCGCCGGCAACTTTCGCTTCAGGGGAACTCTTGACGCAAATGCTGTGTCCCAGCATATCGGCTAATCCGATTTGACGGATATTTCGTCCCGCATTCACGTCTCTATCATGCAGTTGCTGGCATGATGGGCATTGCCACTCTCTTACGGAGAGGGGCATTTT
>RFNU01000233.1 GCA_009927065.1 bacterium
GCTATGCCGTTGTCCGTTAGGGAATGGCAATGTCTATCGTGCGATCAGCTCCATGATAAAGATATCAATGTGGGACGAAACATCCGAGCAATCGGATGAGCCAATATGCAGGGACACAGCATTTGCGTCACGAGTTCCCCTGAAGCGAGAGTTTCCCGCGCAACTGCTTCAGCCAGAGGTCTTCAGGTTGCTGCAGATGGGTCGCAAAAAGAAGAAGCCCTACTCCCGCATTGCCTTAGCAATTTAGTGGCGGGAGAATGTCACTAAAGACAGATAGGCCTCAAAAAATAAATTACCTAAAATATAGCCGGTAACAACGTCACTTAACCAATGCCCTCCCCCTATAAGTCTTGGAAGACATAATAAAAAGCTGATTGCTCTGCAGGGAGTTTGCATATGTACTGGGAAAAGAAATGACGTTGATGCGCACCAATAACCCAATACGATGGCGTGACCACTAGGAAAACTACTTTGGGCATAAATTTTTATATTAGCGGGATCGAAAATACTCAGATCAATACCATTGAAATGAAAAGAAGGGGACGATCGTAAAAAAAGTTTTGTGTGGTCTAATCGTACAATAATTTGGTAGCAGAATTCATAAAAAATTATTAATCCTAAGATGAAAAACCAGTATTTTTTGATTTTTTTAGAGTCTGTTGGTACAGCAAGAGTAAAGCTGAATAATATTAAAAATAAATTCATATAGTTTTCTAGACGATGATTCATCATAGCGATCATTTTTTTATACCACAAGGGCATAAAAGCAAGATGTCCGTTTAATAAAGTGTATGCTGCTTGATCTAATTTTGGGGCAATATATATAATTATTCCTATCACAAACACTATCGCAAACAAGATATTAATTGATTTTTTTTCAATAAACATATTATTTCCTTTGTTGAATATGTTGAGTAGACCAATCAAATTTTTTTCGCAGAGTATGATAAAAACTATATGACTCAAGATGCAGTAGATTGATTTTTTGTTTATGCTTTTTGATATGTAACAAATGTGGTGATGATAATAATCTTTTTTCTTGGCCATCAGCATTTACTTGAATAGAAGCGGTGGATTTCTGTGTGTCACAAAGTAAACTCAACGGTTCATTTGCTGGAAATACTAAAGGACGAAGATTGAGCGTATGTGCAAACATTGGTACAATAAGCTGTACATCTAAATTCGGATCAATGATTGGGCCGCCGGCCGAAAGAGCATAAGCAGTTGAGCCAGTAGGCGTAGCAACAATAATACCATCACCTCGTTGTTGGCAAACAAGTGTAGATTGTACCGATAGAGAAAATTCAATCATTTTTTGATGATCATTTTGTGTGATAACAAAATCATTGAGGGCTAATAAAGGCGAGTCATGCTCTGTATCATGGCACTCTAAAATAAGACGATCTTCTTGGGAGTATTTTTTTTCTATAAAGATTTTTACGAATGAATTATAAAGCAAGTCAGAATGAATTTCGGTTAAAAATCCTAAACGCCCGCAATGAATCCCTATAATAGGGATGTTATGATCAAAGGTTTCTCTTGCTATGCGTAAAAAGGTTCCATCCCCTCCAACAATAAGAAGAATATCAATTTCAGAGAGCATGTCATGTAATTTTTTCTTCTCTTTATGTTGCGTATGCAATCTTTCATCTATTACACATGAAATTCTTAAAATATCAAGAAGATGAATTATTTTTTGAACTATTTTCTCGACAAAATGGTCATCAACTGCTCCTGCCAACCCTATCTTTTTAAAATTCAACATTTTTTTTATCCTTGAATTTTATAAAACCATCCCCATTTATGTGATAAGGAATTAAAATCGGAGTATTTGCTATGAATGATGAACAACTCGAAAGCACAACAGAACATCCTGTACAATCTGATCTAGATGATCAAGTTGTTAAGCAAGAAACGAGCCAAGATAAGGTTGTTTTGTTAGAAAAATGTGTTAAAAAGTTGGAGAATGAGCTTTTAACAGCTCAAGATCAGTCCATCAGGTTACAAGCTGAGCTTGCAAACTTATTGCGACGTAAGGATCAAGAACGAGAGCAAGCACTAAAATTTGCTCATATAGAATTTTTAAAAGAGTTTATTTTCGTGATAGACAGTGTGGATGGAGCCTTAGCCAGTCTGAAGCACTCCCATGTGTCTTTAGAGCATATGTTAGAAGGCTTGAACATGATGGGACATCAAGTTCATAATTTGCTTGATAAATTTGGTTTGGTTGTTGTTGATCCTGTTGTTGGGACAATTTTTGATCCCGCAACATGTGAGGCAATGTCTATGCAACCAACCAATGAATTACCCCATAATAGCATCGTGATGGTTGTTCAAAAAGGATACGTTGTCAATGGTCGTTTATTGAGGGCAGCTCGAGTTATTGTTGCAAATAATATGAATACAACCCCTTGATATTTTATAACACATCCCAATATTAGAGATACAAAGAAATATTTTTTTAGGAGAACATAATGAGTTCAAGATCTACTGTTATCGGTATTGATTTAGGTACCACCAATTCATGCGTCGCTATTATTGAAGGCGGCGTGCCAAAAGTTATTGAAAATGATACGGGTGCACGAACAACCCCATCTGTTGTTGGTTTAACAGATTCCGAGCGTTTAGTTGGTGAGTTAGCAAAGCGTCAAGCTGTAACAAATCCTCAAAACACTTTTTTTGGTGTTAAGCGTTTGATTGGTCGTACGTTTAACGATCCAGCTATTGAGCATCAAAAGCTTCCTTACAAAGTTGTTAAAGCTGATAATGGTGATGCATGGGTAGAAGCTCAAGGTAAGAAAATGGCTCCGCAGCAAATTTCTGCTTATGTATTGATGAAAATGAAAAAAATTGCTGAAGATTATTTAGGTCATGATGTGACGGATGCGGTTATTACTGTACCTGCATATTTCAATGACTCACAGCGTCAAGCAACAAAAGATGCTGGAAGAATTGCTGGTTTAAATGTTTTGCGTATTATTAATGAGCCAACAGCAGCAGCTTTAGCTTATGGTATTGATAAGAAGAAAAAAGATGCTATTTTGGCCGTTTATGATCTCGGTGGTGGTACTTTTGATGTTTCTATTATTGAGTTATCTGATATTGATGGTGAAACACAATTTGAGGTTTTAGCTACAAATGGTGATACTCATCTGGGTGGTGAAGATTTTGATGAAGCAGTAATGGAATATTTAATTGCTGAATTTAAAAAAGAAACAGGCATTGACTTACATAAAGATCCGTTAGCCATTCAGCGTCTAAAAGAGGCCGCAGAAAAAGCTAAGATTGAATTATCTTCACGTGAACAAACTGATATTAATCTTCCTTATATTACTGCAGATGCTAGCGGCCCTAAGCATATGAATTATAAAATTTCACGTGCAAAATTAGAGTCTTTAGTGATTGATTTAATTAATCGTTCTATTGAGCCATGCAAAATTGCTTTAAAAGATGCGGGCAAAACTATTGATCAGATTGATGAAATTTTACTTGTAGGTGGTCAGACACGTATGCCCAAAGTTCGTCAGGCAGTACAAGACTTTTTCAATAAAGAACCGCGTAAAGATGTTAATCCTGATGAAGCTGTCGCTGTTGGTGCTGCTTTACAAGGCGCTGTGCTTTCCGGAGCCGTGAAGGATGTTTTACTGTTAGATGTTACACCGCTATCTCTTGGTATTGAAACCATGGGTGGTGTTATGACTAAATTAATAGAGAAAAACACTACTATCCCAACTCGTAAATCACAAGTGTTCTCAACAGCAGATGATAATCAAACTGTTGTTACTATTAGAGTTTTTCAAGGCGAGCGTGAAATTGCTGTTAAAAACAAATTATTAGGTAAATTTGATTTAGCAGATATTCCATCTGCCCCGCGAGGCATGCCACAAATAGAAGTTTCTTTTGATATTGATTCTAACGGAATTTTAAATGTATCTGCACAGGATAAAGCTAGCGGTAAGAAACAATCTATCATTGTGAAAGCCTCAAGTGGTTTAAGTGAACAAGAAATTCAAGCTATGGTTGATGATGCTAAAAAGCATGAAGAAGAAGATAAGCATTTCCAAGAATTAGTGCATGCGCGAAACAGTGCTGATTCGATAGTTCATACTGTAGAGCGTACTCTCAAAGATTTAGGAGATAAAATCCCTGAGTCTGATAAAAAAGATTTAGAGCAAGCAGTAGCCTCTTTAAAAGATCTCATGGATAAAGAAGATAAAGCGGCTATTGAAGAGCGTACAGAGCATTTATCATCATTATATACAGCGTTGACTGAAAAGTTTAGCGGTGAAGCAGGAGCTCAACACGCTCACAATCAAACTGAGGCAAAAGGACATCAAACACAGGAAGATGTTGTTGATGCTGAATTTGATGAAGTGAACAAACGCTAAAAAAGAGTTGCACCCTTGTAAGCAGGGGTGCTTGGAGTATTTTAATGAATAACAAAGATCCATATGAACTCTTAGGAGTTGCGCGTGGCAGTACTGAAAAAGAGATAAAAAAAGCTTATCAAAAGCTTGCCATGAAATATCATCCAGATAGAAATAAAGATTCTGAAGCCACAGAGCGTTTTAAAGAAATTAATTGGGCTTATGAGCTGCTATCCGATCCTCAGAAAAAACAAGCGTTTGATCATTATGGCCATCAAGCTTTTGATGGGATGGGTGGAAGAGGCGCTGAAAGTGCTGCAGGTTTTGGAGATATTTTTGATTCTGTTTTTAAAGACTTTTTCGGCGGTACAGGTGGTGGAAGTCATCGTGGACCACAACGAGGAGCTGATTTAAGGTACGCTTTAGAAATAACATTGGAGCAAGCAGTATTCGGCACTCAAATAGACATTCAGATTCCTAATCTCATACGTTGCGATCCATGCGGAGGTAAAGGCGCTAAGCCTGGCACGCATCCTATTCAATGTAAACAATGTCATGGTTCTGGGCAGGTCAGAATGCAACAGGGCTTTTTTTCGATTCAGCAACCCTGCCCTGTTTGCCACGGTCAAGGCACGATGATTAAAGATTCTTGTAGCAGTTGCAAAGGTCAAGGGCGTGTTGAAAGAACAAGCAAAGTTACAGTGAATATACCCGCAGGTGTCGATGATGGTGATAAATTGCGGATTCCTGGACGTGGACAGGCAGGGCCTCAAGGGGGAAGTAATGGCGATCTTTACATTGAAGTTCATCTTAAACCTCATGCGATATTCCAGCGTGATGGATCTAACTTGTATATTGAAGTGCCTATTTCGTTTACGACTGCAGCATTAGGTGGATCAATCGAGATTCCTTCATTAAAAGGTGAGTTGAGCTTGAAAATTCCACCAGGAACGCAAACTCATCGTATATTTAAGATTGCTGGTCAAGGTGTTCCTGCATCGTCAAGAAATTCAGCAGGACATTTAATGTGCCGTGTGATTATGGAAACTCCTGTGGATTTAACTGCAGAGCAGAAAGATCTGATTATGCAGTTGGCTAAAACCACGAGCGAGGCTCCTCATGGGCCATTGCAAAAAAGTTGGTTTGATAAAGTAAAAGATTTTCTTAAAAATGTAAAAAAGTCTTAGTCGATTATGTTCAGGGAATTTGGTAGTGCGTATTTTGTTAGCTGGGCCAGGAGGTCGAGTCAATAAGCTTTTACATAATGAAGTTCTTGCCAAGGGGTGGGAAGCATTTTTTGGGTATAAAGGATGTTCAGCTAACGAGTATATTGCTCTTATCAAAGAGCATCAAATCGACTGTATTGTAGATTTTTCCAATAAAAGTTTCTGGCCTATATTGAACAACATTATTATCCAGACTAAAATCCCGTTAATTAGTGGAACAACAGGGCTTGATGACGTTAAGAGTCAATTAGAAGCTTGGGGGCGCGAAATTCCTGTCTGCTATGCAGCGAATTTTAGTCTAGGCATGCAATTAGTTAATAATTTTTTGCGTCATTGCCCTAAAATTGAATATAATAATGTTTTGATTGAAGAAGCCCATCATGCTTTAAAGAAAGATAGACCTTCTGGGACTGCGTTAACATTAGCGAGGTTACTGAATGTTGACTCTACTTTAATTGATGTAAGGCGAGAAGGAAGTATTCCAGGGATGCATAGGGTAACCCTATGTTTTGATGACCAGGAAGTCATACTCGAGCATCGCGTGATTAATCGTGCTGTTTACGCAAAAGGAGCATTATCAATTGTTCCGTTTCTTATACAGAAAGCTCCGGGATGTTACGAGTTTAACGAATTTTTTGACAGAGGTATTTAACATGACACAGAGACACCCGATGACACAAGAGGGAGCCTCATCTTTGAAAGCTGAGCTGGAGCGACTCAAACAAGTTGAGCGCCGCCGGATCATTCAAGCTATCGCTGATGCGAGAGAACACGGCGATCTTAAAGAAAATGCTGAATATCATGCAGCAAAAGAAGAACAAGCTTTTGTGGAAAGTCGTATTAATGAAATAGAAGCAAAACTTGGATCTGCACATGTGATTGATATATCTACAATTGAGAATGATGGTAAAGTTATTTTTGGCTCTACTGTTACTTTTATTCGTTTAGATGATGATAAAGTTGAAACATTTAAAATTGTTGGGGATGATGAAGTTGATATTCGTGCCAATAAGATCTCTTTTAATTCGCCGCTTGCCAGAGCGATGATAGGCAAGCATGTTGATGATTCTTTTGAGGTTCATACCCCTGGTGGAGATGTTGATTATCAAATAAAATCAGTAAATTACATTTAAGAAACTCAACTTATTGATTTATTAAGGCTTTCGTTTAATGAACTGGTGGATTGATCGTCAGAAAAATGATAAATTTGTTCAGCAGCGCAAGCACGAGCAATTGCGTTCGCGAGCGGCTTTCAAGCTGAGGGAGCTTATTGATAAATACAAGTTAAAAGGAGCAACCGGGCCCTTCTTGGAGCTAGGTGCAGCCCCCGGAGGTTGGACAGAAATTCTTGTTCAAACCTATCCTAATGATCTGATTATTGCTTGTGATTTATTAAGTATGAAACCCGTCGTAGGAGCTACAGTTTTACAAGGAGATTTTACTGACCCTGCATTTTTAGAAAATCTTAAAAACCAACTGAATGGTAAAAATGCAGGCGGAATCTTCTCTGACATGGCTCCAAATTTTTCGGGCCAACCGTTGGTAGAGCAATCTAAAATGATGCATTTAACAGAATTG
>RFNU01000173.1 GCA_009927065.1 bacterium
AGGTTAGCTTCAATATTCGAATATCACTGGCGTCAGCACGTTGCTTAAGATCGCACTTTTAACGCCGAATGTTCACAAGCGCAAAGCTTGCAGGAACATAAACGCGCTGATAATATTATGAATAATTTTTAAAAGTGATCAAGAAGAAATCGATGTCCAAAACAGCTATCACACCTACCCGTACAGAAAACTACCCTCAATGGTATCAACAAGTTATTATTGCAGCGGATCTTGCTGAAAACTCTCCAGTACGCGGATGTATGGTGATTAAACCGTGGGGTTATGCGTTATGGGAGTTGATTCAACAAGATTTAGATCGCCGTATTAAAGAGACAGGTCATGTTAATGCTTACTTTCCTTTACTCATTCCTGTGAGTTTTTTAGAAAAAGAAGCTCAGCATGTCAGTGGATTTGCAAAAGAATGTGCCGTTGTCACTCATCATCGCCTTAAAGCTGACGATCAAGGTAAATTGATTCCTGATGGAGAACTGGAAGAGCCTTTTGTGATTCGCCCAACGAGTGAAACAATTATTGGTGAAATGTACGCAAAATGGGTTCAATCTTATCGCGATCTGCCTATTTTAATTAATCAATGGGCCAATGTGATGCGCTGGGAAATGCGTACGCGCTTATTCTTACGCACCTCTGAGTTTTTATGGCAAGAAGGTCATACTGCCCATGCAACAGCTCAAGAAGCTATTACTGAAACAATGACGATGCTTCAAGTCTATCATGATTTTGCTAAAGACTTTTTAGCTATCCCTGTTATTATGGGCTGTAAACCTATCACTGAACGATTCCCTGGAGCTCAAGACACCTATACTATTGAAGCGCTTATGCAAGATGGAAAAGCATTACAAGCAGGCACCTCACATTTTATGGGCCAGAATTTCGCGCAAGCATCGGACATACAATTTTTAAATCAGCAAGGTGAGCGTGAATATGCCTGGACGACATCTTGGGGTGTGACAACTCGTTTAATCGGTGCACTGATTATGAGTCACAGTGACGATGATGGGTTAGTTTTACCTCCAGCAGTTGCGCCTCACCAGATTATAATCCTTCCAATTTTCAGAAACGCTGAAGAAGAGCGATTGGTTTTAGAATATTGTGAGAACTTAAAGAAAACGCTTGTACAGCAACTCTTTAAAGAAAACAAACTACGTGTTCATATTGATAAACGCGATATGCGTGGTGGTGAGAAAAATTGGCAGTGGGTTAAAAAGGGTATTCCTTTAAGAATTGAGATTGGGCCACGTGATATTGCACAAGGAACAATAATGGTTGCTCGACGTGATCGGGCTCCTCAAGACAAAATCTCGATGTCTCAAAGTGAATTAATGGCACAATGCGTATCTTTCCTTGAACAGATACAAGATGGATTGCTCAAAAAAGCTCAAGCTCATTATGCCAACCATATCAAAAATATCCATTCTCTTGAAGAATTTGAAGCATTTTTTGGAAAAGAAGATAATGAGCAAGCTCAAGCTCCTGGTTTTGCGCGGTGCTTTATTGCTGATAAAATGGAAATTGCAGATATTTTAAAAAAATACCGCGTCACTCAACGTTGCATTCCATTAAATAATAATGAATATGGTCGCTGTATTTTTACAGGACAAGAAAATGCTCCAATTATGTTGTTAGCAAAAGCTTACTAGTTGTGTGATGTTTTAAAATGGCTTGATTAAGAAAAAAGAAATGTTTTCTTAATCATCCTTTATTAACTTTATCAAATATAAAGAAATTTTTGTAGTCATCAAGCCTCTTGGATGAAAGATCGCTAAAAACAAGTTCCTTACTACATTGATCTACAACGGCCGGGTATTGCTGTATGGGCAAAACACCTCTTATGCCAACAGCGGTTAAGAACTCTAAAAGCTCATTAAACTTGCACCATGAGGTATTATTTTTTTTATCCAGCTGAAAGACAGTGACTTTATAACCATTTTTTTCTAACAAACAGATGTTCTCAAGAAAAGTTAATTCTGGAATATATATTGCTATTGTAGTTTGCAGGGTAATAAGTCTTTGAATTAAAGAAATGAAGCTTTTTTTTTGGCATTGTTGATCAGAGAAATAATAATAAGTTGAACCTTGATCGTAAAGATAAAAACTACTGTGCAACAAAATATCCTCAACAGAAGCTTTATCAATAAGCCACAAACTGAATATCTGATCAACAGAGTAACTTCTACTCACCGCATCAAAATACTCTATACGGAGTCTATCTGCCAAGTAATATCGAACATTATTAAGCTGGGTCATATCTTGAGAAAAAAACTGCATAAACCCCAAAAAAAGTGATTATCTTAGCTATGCTATCGTTAATTTTAATTTTTTATTTAATAATTTATATCAAAGAGGTGGCAACTCTCCACTAAATTGCTAACGCAATT
>RFNU01000171.1 GCA_009927065.1 bacterium
AGTGACATTCTCCCGCCACTAAATTGCTAAGGCAATTCTAGTGGGGGCTTCTTGCGACCCATCTTCAGCAACCTGAAGACCTTTCGCTGAAGCAGTTGCGCCGGCAACTATGGCTTCAGAGGTACTCTTTACGCAAATGCTGAGTCCCAGCATATCGGCTAATCCGATTTTACGGATATTTCGTCCCGCATTGATGTCTCTATCATGGAGCTGCTGACATGATGGACATTGCCATTCCCTGACGGACAATGGCATAGTCTCCCTCTTATAGCCACAACAGCTACACACTTTAGAGGTAGGTTCATAGCGGCCAATTTTGTGCACGGTTTTGCCCACTCGCTCGCACTTATAAGATAGGAACAAGATGAACTGTCCCCATCCCACATCATTGATCGTGCGTGCCAGTTTGCGGTTTTTGACCATGCCTTTGATATTCAAATCCTCAACAACAAAAGCTGTGTGGTGTTTTTTCACTAGCTCTGCTGTTCTTTGATGATTGAAATCTTTGCGTTGATTTTTCACTTTCTCATGCAAGCGCGCCACTTTGGTTTTTTGTTGCGCACGTGCTTTTGAGTTCTCTTGCTTGCGAGCAAAGATTTTTTGCTCAGCCTTCAACCGATCTAATGAATTTTTTAGAAATCCTGGATTATCAATTTTATGGCCATCGCTATCAATCAAGAAATGATTCAATCCAAGGTCAAGGCCCAAGGTGTTTTCTGGTGTAATCTCTTGCACAACAGGCGCAACACTGTGCTGTGTTTCATCAACAAGCACGCTAGCATAATAATGACCACAAGGCGTTCTTTTGATGGTCACTGTCTTGATCTGACCTTCAAAGGTACGGTGAAACGTTGTTTTGATCTCTTTGATTTTTGGCAAATTGAGATATTCTTGTTCAAAATCAACGGTGACATGCTGTGGGCATTGAAAAGATTGTTGAGGATTCCTCTTGCTTTTGAACTTAGGATAGCCTCGTTTGTGTTTGAAAAAACCTTGGAATGCGGAGTCCAAATTACGTAATGCTGACTGAAGCGATTGACTATTGACTTCATTCAGCCAAAGAAACTCTGGATTTTTCTTTTTTGCCACAAGCTGCCGAGCTATGTCCGATAGAGAAAGACTCTTTTTAGTTTGCTCGTAATGGTCGATCTTGAGACCCAATGCCCAATTATAGACATGACGTACACAACCAAAATGCTTTTTCAGCAACGTTTCTTGTTCTTGGTTAGGATAGAGGCGATAGCGATACGCTTTAAGGATTTGTTTTGTTTTTCGAGCAGATTTTCTTTGACCTGATGGCTGTTCTTGCTCAAGATCGAGCAATTCTTCAACAGTATTATCAGAACAATCTGGTATCAACATCGAAAACAAACTTATGAATTGATATGATCATTGTCATCTAAAATCTAATTAATG
>RFNU01000178.1 GCA_009927065.1 bacterium
GATTGTGTTTTATCCTTATTTTTAATAATTCTAAATTTCCATAGTTTTTTTAATATTGATGATGCAATATCATCGTAATTATGATACTACTGGGGTATGAAACTTTTATCTAGCAATGAGGTGTTTTATGGTACCCAAAATTTTAGCATCTATACTAGGAGCATTCGGAGTTTTTACGAGTTCTTATGGCTCGGTTTTTTTGGGTGCAGTTTGCTGTGCTATAGCCGGCGGACTGTTTGTTTATCTAACCTTAAAAAGTTTTGAACACAATCCGAAACAGGGACATGTTTTTGGAATAAAAGCATTCGACCCTCTGAGCAATACACAAAGAACGTTAAGCGTACAAGAAGTTCAACAGATCTTGGAAGAAAACGCAGAGCTAAGAAAAAAATTGTTAGCATCGAATGATATGGAGGAGTTCGAGGCTAAAAAAGGGCATAAGTAATCCGATCGATCCAGAAAATTGATTTTAGACCGATTCAGTAAAATATATCAATCAGGAAAGAGTATGACCTGCTTATCAATCAGCAGGCTTGCTACTAAACAATAGTAAGCCGTTCTTGCTGCTTGAGACAAAAATAGAAAAAATCAGTGTAAAAAAAACAGCTAGAAAGAATAAGTCAGACGTAATCCTTTATAAGAGTTGTTTAAACGATCTTTTGAGTCGATATAGTTAAGATTAAATGATTGTTTTGAGATTAACTGCGATGAGGAATATTCCGTTGCATACAGGGATAGTCGATCGACAGCTAACGCCAACATGGCACCAGCAGCGACATCACGCCAGTGATGGTAATGGCCTTCAACTCGACTATACCCTGTAATAAATGCTAGCCCATAGGCAGGTACAGCTAATTCTAATCCGGCAACTCTATGCAGAGCTATGGCGCCGTAAAAAGCCGCTGATGAATGTCCAGAGGGGAAAGATTCAGGAAATCCATTAGGTCTACGACCTAACGAGGTAGCGTTGAAGGTTTTTTTTAAAACATCGGTACTATAGAGTAATAAAACAGATCCGGTTACGGTTTGCTTTACCAATATTGAATCGTTTTTCATGAGGCTTAATCCGATAGCAGATACTGGCAGACCTGTTGATAAAATATCGCCAGCGAGAGTTAATCCAGTATATCGATCGTGCGGCATATCGAGAGCATTCAGCGTGTATGCCAATAATATAAGATAACCTAGAATAAAGTTCTTCATATCAATAACACATTAAAAAATAAAAATATTGTGAATACTAACAGAATTGAGTAATAAAGTATAGGTCTTTTTGTTTTTTAAAAAAAAGCTGGCTTATTAATAAAATTTAAACGCTAATCTTAATTGTGATGACGTATTGATGTAGCATTCCAATTTAACAAAACTCGCGTCATTGTCCATTCAGAATTTACGAATGTCCCTTAGGGGCCATGACAATACGGTTGCGTAGCTGTAATGAACCAGCAACTAGAGGAGACATGAGTATACTCATCAAAGAAATCCTGATATATCTTTTGTTGGATATATAGCATCTTTTTGTTTTTTTATACTATTATAAATTTAGTGGGAGAAGATTATTTTTGGAATGTTTAACTATGCCTGATTTCATTAAAACTAAACTTATTGAAAGGCTTAAAGAGATCTATCCTGGTCACATTATTGATCAATCATCAACAAAAGAGCAATTTACCGGTGTAGTTAAGTCTACAGAGAAAAGAAACACGCTATTGGAGAGCTTGGAAGTAGAGCCTGCACTATTTAAGAGTGTTAAAGAAACAGATGCTCCTGCTTTAGCTATGGCGCTAGAAATGACAAAAACAATGCAGAATAAAATCTTTATTCGTGAAACAGGAAATCCCAATGAATATACCGTTCTTATCTACGGCAATAAAGCTAGCTCTGGAGCTGTACGTTTTGATGGGAACTCTAATACTTATGGAGAGCTTTTAGTTCAAGTTAATAACGATGATGGTAGTTATACGATAAAAAGCAAAAATATTGCTGCAGCCCAAGGTAATATTCAATATATTAAAGATAAAGATCAATACCGTGAACCAACAAAAGATGAGATACAAAAAGCGGCTCTTGATAGCCTGATTTATCAAATCGCTCAAGGAATCCAACTGCATACTTTGGCAGGAGAAAAACCTATTACAGGTATTATCCTTAATAATTATGGAACAGCACACTTCATCCCGGGTGTTGAAAAAAATAATGAATTTATTGAGGCCAAAATAAAGGCCGTAAAAGAAATTCAAGATAAATGGGGTACATATGCCCGGCATATTATAAAACAGATGGAATTTGGTCAAGATCGTGTATCAGTCAATAGTCCCCTAACAATCGGTTTTGTTAATAGACCCCTTAACGGATTTAGCCCTCTTGCTTTTTCACTTGATACAGCATTAGAAATCCAATCTCTTCAGGATCGAATAATACAAGCTGAATCATTTACTGCACAGCTTCAGCCCAATCATGCAGAAGATAAAAGAATTATCGATCAGTGTGTACAAGCCCTAGAGTCATATAAGAAAAGTAAGATTTCACTCAATCCAATACCTTGGATTATCAAATTTTGCATCAACATCCTTGATGTACAGCAACTCACGAGCGATCGGGCTCTTTGGTTCCAGAATCTTTTCAAACCTATCAATCAGCTAACGCTTTGTTTGAATCATATTATCCAGGAGAGTTTTTCTTGGAGTAAAAAACTTGTTGATTTCAAGCAAGGTCCAATGAATTGGCTAACAAATCTTATTCAGCCTGTGATCCAAATGCCTCTCATCTTGTTAGGAAGACCTCTTTTTTCAATAGCACAGGCTATCTCTATTGGGGCTGGTTTTCCCAGAGCAACTAATGATGAACTTCACTTTGCTGCTCTTGATATGGTGTTATCCTCAAGAATCAATACTCTTGAGATAGGTGGTTGTCAAAGCGCTAAAGACCGTTATGGCGCTGTTCGTATTACTGCTCAAGCGTATAAAGCCTATGTTGAAAAGTACAAAGAATTACCACCTGCTTTTGGTTCAAAAGAGTTTGAAGATCTTTCTCTGTTGAAAAAATCTTTTCTTAAAGAACAATTTGCCCAGGCATGGCTTTCAGGGATAGGACAAGAAATCGCTGCAAGAAATACAGAGGGTGCTACAGGTCTGAAAAACAATACACAAATACTGACTCAAGAGCATCAATTGACGATTCGACAGGAAATTGCAGTGCAAATTAAATCTAAGTTATCTAAGTGCTCCGATCTAACTGAGCAACAGATCGATCAGTATATTGAGGATGGTAAGTATCCTTCTGCTATCAAAGATATTGCGCCTGCTTTAAGTTATTTTGAAGCATTCGATCCCAAGACTTCAAATAAATTAGCCAATTTGAATAAGTTTGCTAAAGAAACGGCTAAATCTTTTATTAAAAAATTATCATCCCCAAAGAATCTAAGTTGTGATGCGCTAGACAATCCTAATGAATCGACACCATTGATCCTTAAACCTAAAATACCCTTGAAAAATTTATTTTATGGAGCAAGCTTTTACTGGAGCAAGCGTTTATCTAAAAAAGAAAAAAAGACCCCTGCCCCATAAGAAAAAATAAATAACATATTGATTAAAAATAGTTTATAAAAGTCTTAGTAGATTTGATAATGTCATTAAGGGAGGCGTATAGTATTTTGACGCACAAGAGAGTTAATAAAAAAGTTAAAAAACTCATCCATTTTTAGTGGTGGAGGAAATGTCAGTGTTGTGTTATCTTTTTCACTACGGACTTCTTAATTATAACTAACGCATTGTTTAATCATTTTCGTTTAGCATGGATTTATTTTTATAAACCTAAAACAACTTCTTTACTTAAAATTATTCCTCGAGCAGCTATGTTTGGCTTGGCTCTTAGTTTAATTGTTCTTATTGCAACATTATCTGTCATGAATGGTTTTGAGCGCGATATTAGAGATAAACTCTTAAGTCGTACCCCTCATATTACCGCGCTAGGAACTCATCAGCTCGATCCTTATTCTCTACCGTTATTGGAGCCCTTCTTAAAGAAAACAGAAAAATTTTATCATACTAAAATGCTTCTAGCAGATTATGGTTATCTGCAAGTCACTGTTATTTTTTCAGATTCTATTGTAGAACCTAAAATATCGACAGCATTACTCTCTCATGTTTCTTCTATCAAACCGTTAAAACTCCTATATTTTTCTTCAAAGAAAGCGCTTTTTAATACCATGCCTTCGCTTATCACGATAACACCGTTAACAAGTGTAGAGGATGATCAGTTAGACATCTTTTTACCTTTAAGTGAAAAAGATAGATTTACTGGACTGATAGTCACGCCCATGCAAGGCATTTGGCTTAATAATCCTATGCTTGTCGATCAGAGCTCAAATATGCTGAGATCATATTACCCAACAACTCATTTTGTGACATGGAGAGAAAGTTATGCTTCACTCTTTGAAGCTTTAACATCAGAGAAAAGATTAATTTTTGTTGTATTATCTTTATTAATAGTTCTTATCTATGTTCAGCTGGGATTAACACTTCTTCTAATCTTTAAAGAAAAAGAAAAAGACATGGTGGCGTTGTACTTTTTTTTTAATGGCTGGTCATCAGTCTACCGAATATTTTTTTATTATGGATTATTCAATGTTGTGTTTGGTACCTTTTTGGGTTGTCTTGGAGGATATTGTGTTGCTCTGTACTTGCCGGACATGATCATGTTGTTAGAAAAGATTTTTCATTGCACTGTTTTGCCGTATGAGCAATATTATTCCAAACACCTTCCTAGTGAAGTGCGATGGGATGATATTCTTTTTATAGGATCGGCCACATTAATCGCAGGCACATTAGCGGCTCATCTTATTGCCAAAAGCGTCTTATCTAAAAAAATCGATCAACTTTTAAGGCACAATCAATGAAAGCAACACTGATTTTAGATCATATTAGCTTTTTATACGAACAAGATTATCCTTTGATAGCTGATCTCTCTTGCAGCTTTCAATCAGGGATGAGTACGGCGATCGTAGGGACTTCAGGAAGTGGCAAAACAACTTTATTGCATTTAATTGCTGGTTTAATTAAGCCATCTCAAGGAGCGATTTTTCTCAATCATCATAATCTACACTCCTTAAGCAATACTCTTAAAAATCAATTGTTAAATGAAAGCTTTTCTTTTGTTTTTTCAACCCCTTTTTTGATTCCAGAATTAGATGTTTTGTCTAATATCTTTCTAGGGCAAAAATCTCTAGATATGAAGAGTGATTTTTTTAAAAATACGCTTGAGGTTTTTGATTTGAACAATAAACTTCATTATTATCCAGCCACATTGTCCAGTGGTCAACAACAACGAGTGAGCGTATTGCGTGGTTTGATGCGACCGAGTTCTTTTGTTTTAACAGATGAACCTACAGCCCATCTTGATAAACAAAGAGGAATGCTACTGATGAAACAACTTATTGACATCTTAAAACAACAACAACGAGGACTCATTTGTGTTACCCATGATCTTGATTTGCTCCCGATGTTTGATTGTGTTTTAGAGCTTAAAAACTAATAACTTTCTTTTGATTATGCTAACGTCCATTTTAAATTCTATCGCTAGAGCCATCAAAGAAACAAGCGTCTATCGCTTTTTTAAAACACTTTTAAGTCGAAAAATTATTTATCAAGCACAAAAAGAAGGGGTGTCTTTTTGGGTTTATGAGGAATCTGGTTATCGATATTTATCTTTTGTTCAACCAGGTCGAGAAACACAAACGTGCTTAGATTTAAAAAAACCAACAAGAGTCGTGTTTGAGTATCAAAAGCTTATGATAGCATGCTTGTTAACACGTCCATCGCCCAAGAGAATATGTATTATTGGCTTAGGTGGCGGATCTTTAGCAACCGCTTTGCGACACCTTTATCCAGAAGTCATTATTGATAATGTAGAGTTAAATGCACATGTTGTTGAATGTGCAGAGCGATTTTTTTCTTTTAAGCAAGATAAACAGATGCGCGTACATCTTACTGATGGTGTGCAGTATCTTAAAACCCTTTCATCCGATAATCTTTATGATGCTATTATTATTGATGCTTTTGATGCTCTTTATATACCAAAAGAATTTTTAACAGAGAGTTTTGTGCAGTCAGTTTATACACAATTGCAACCTCAAGGCATTGCTTTGATGAATACCTTTAAAGATTCATCAACATATAAGCTTGAAACACATTTATATCAACATGTTTTTGGTCAGGTATATCAGCCAACTTTTCCCTTTTCATTGAACGGAAATCGAGTGATTTTTGTCAGTAAATCGTCTTTACCTGCTTTTAAGAGTATCAAACAACGCGTGTATCAAGCTCAACATCAATTACGTATTTTAGGGTTGATTCCAGATAAATTATTGAGTGTTATTGTTAAACTCAGTTCATATTGATTTGTATGCAATATGAACTGTTCATCACATCACATATTGTTCAGATTAACTGATAAAATAAAATTGATTGATAAAGGCATGTACTGCTAAGGTTAATGCAATCATCAAGATCATCAACGGGCCCCAACGATCATCTTTTCGTTTTTTATAAACAAGCCAGCTTGGCAAGATAACCAACAAATAGAGTGCAAAATAGGAGGCTAATTGAAGAATTTTCAAATAATCGCCATCTGTCCCATAAATTAAAAACAAACTGGGCATCACTGTTAATATTGAGCTTAAGAGGTGAGATTTTCTAACAAAAAGAAGCCCATCTTTCAAAAAGTCTTGAGTCCCAATGCTCATCCCCATGCAAGATGTTGCCATCGCTAACATACTAAAAATAACAGCTACTTTAGCTAATGTATTATTGTTAACCAATAAAGCAATATGTTGAATAAAATCTTGATTTCCTGAGGTCTGTAGTGGATTATCGCGAACTAAGTTCAGCATTAAGACAGACCAGATCATATAAATAAAAAGGATAAATAATCCTGAAAGTAAGCATAAGCGCTTCAATGTGTTGTGATCGGTCACAAAACGAGTTAATGAGGGAATCGTTAAGTGATAACCAAAGAACATCATCAAGGCAAAAGCAATTGAACATCAACAGTGATAGGATATAAAGCAATCATCTCTTGGTTGCTAGCACTCATCCCCACTCCGATAATCCACGTTAACGCTAAAAGCATCAAGATGACAAGAACTTTATTGGTTATGGCTTGAATAAAATGAGGTATTAATAAAAATGTCATTAAGAGAACCGCTTGAAACCAAGGCTGAGCCAGTAGCGGCCAAAATGGAAAAATATCTTGGCAAAAAGCAGGTAGTGCACTGAGATAAACAGCAAGCAATGACCAGAAAAATAGAAGATAAACAACTTTGGTTGGCCAGTATAAGTTATGTTGATACCGCTGGATAAAAGTAAGAAGGTTGTCTTGCTCTGCCTTTTCAGTTGAGAGTTCAACAAAATAACATGCTGAACAATGCATAATCATTAAGGCAGTACTAAATAGCATCAAGATGCTTATGAATGATAAATGTTGGCACAAAATAGGCAATGTTACCATACCAGCCCCAATAGCTGTTCCAACAATTAAAAAAAATACTGTTGATTGATTGATGAATTGTGATGAAGGCATAGATTATCCTTGAAATGAGTCTGTTCTATTAGAGTATTAATTCTATTGATGAGTTGCTGACTTTGCAATTGTGAACTACTCAGGCCATTCATGGGTGGGTAGTTCACCCTCTCAATTCATTACGCTCCCATCAGACAAACGCACCAGGCATACTCACATGCCAATGAGCAAAAAGATTAGGTTGTCTTTTTGCAATTGTTGCTAAAAATTTTGCGTTCCAAGTCTTCCTATGGGGGTGGTGTCACAAACTGCACTGTCACGAGCTTTCATGTTTAATGCTTTATTAATATTGTGATGAGCGGTGAATAAGATTATCTTTTTATCTTTATTGTTATCAAGAGTTAATATTAAAAACAATTGATACAAAGCTGTTACGATAGAGTTGATGAGTTCACTCATGATATGAGGTTTTGGCAAACATGGAAGTTGCAGCTGTTTAAGAACTTTTAAAGCAATAAGATTTGAATCAATATGCATAGCTGGTAGCAACTTTAAGTCATCAAGACTGCGATAGAGTGCAGAAGAAAAATCATTAAGTTGCTTTTTACGTTTTATAGCTAAATCTTTCATGCTGTGGATTGAAGTGTCTTGTCCTAAAAGACACTCAATCTTTTTAAATTTGGGTTGGATCTTTTCGACAAGGTGAGTAGCAATAAGATCTGAAACTAAATCGGTATAACTTTTATTTGTAGCCTTAATATCAGCGCCTTTAGCAATAAGAGCGAGAGCTGTATCGATATATCCGCTCAATCTAGCATAAATTAAAGCAGTATGACCAGAGTGATCTGTAGCATTAACATCAGCACCTGCCTTGATAAGAGCGAGAGCTGTATCGGTATGTCCTGTGGATGCGGCATGCATTAAAGCCGTTTGATCATATTTATTTCTAGCATCAATAATAGCACCTGCAGCAATAAAAGCCGAAGTTACATTTTTATCTCCCCAAAGGCAAGCATGAATTAAAGCAGGATTACCAAAGTTATCTATAGCATTAATATCAGCACCTGCATCGATAAGAGCGAGAGCTATCTTGGTATCTTTATCGCAGATGGCATTAATCAATGCTGTGTTACCATTAGAGCAACACTCTTCCGTGTAAGCTTTCGCTAAGAGTTTGCACTCTTCTTCGGTTCGTTGCTCCGGTGGCTTGGCGAATATCTTTTTAATATCTGAGTATTGCATGTTTTGTTCCTTAGTTGATAAAAACAAAAAGTTAAAAATCATCCATAAAAATTCATAAAACATAACTTTTAAATTAAAAAAGCAAGCTTTTTACAGCATTTTTGCTATCTTGCTTTAACTTTTAAATCATATTGATATCAATACGAGACTAACATTATTGAAGGATGCTTTCAACAAAAAGCATTTAACAGATTGTTTTGATGATTAAAAAAAAACACTTCTTTCCACCGTATCTGTACACGAGTTTTGCTCTTAATAAAACAGACTGCAGTTAGAGAGTATTATTTAAAAAGTCTATTGAGCTGTTTGTGAGCGAAGCTGTTGTTTAACTTTAACGCCTAATGCCGTGTTAAGAGAGTGTTGAGTGCTGAATAAGATGATCTTTTTATCTTTCTTATTATCGCAAGTTAATGTTAAAAACAATTGATACAAAGCTTTTTCTATAGAGTCAAGGAGTTGAATGATAATATGAGATTTTGGAAAAGATTGAAGCTCCAGCTGTTCAATAACTTTTAAAGCAATAAGATTGGAATCAATATAATTGTGGGGTAGCTCTAAGTTATCAAGACTGCTATGAAGTGCAGTATAAAGAGCATCGATTTTCTTTTTAGCGTTTACATCTAGATCTTTCATGCTGTGGATTGAAGTCTCTTTCGCTAAAAAGTCCTCAACCTCTTTGAACTGCGATCGAATATTTTTAACAAGGCAAGTAGCAATAAAATGTGAAACGTTATCAGTATAAACATTCTTAGGTAATATCGGGTCTGCAGCGTCTTTGGCAATAAGCGCTAGAGATATTTTTATTGAACTATGTTCTAATAGGGCGAGATCCTTTTTGGAGCATTGTTCTGGTTGTTTTTCAAGTATATTTTTAATATCTTCGTCTTGCATTTTTTTCCTTCAGTTTAAAAAAAAAATAAAAAAGTTAAAAATCATCTATGAAAACTAATAAAAC
>RFNU01000221.1 GCA_009927065.1 bacterium
AAAACCATATCTATTATCGGGCTATTTGATAAACTAATTTCACTCCTATTTCTTAAGTTTCTTTATGTATGCTATACAAATAGATTGTTTAACAAAACGCTATCCTCATAAAACAAAAAATGCTGTTGATCAGCTCTCATTTTCAGTTCATCAAGGGGAATTTTTCGGATTATTAGGCCCTAACGGAGCTGGTAAATCTACCACTCTTAATCTTATTAGTCAGCTTATTCATAAAGATAGTGGGCGGATTTTGATTCATGGGATTGATACTGATACAGATGCATTTCATACCAAAAGATCATTAGGTATCGTGCCTCAGGAATTTAATTTCCCTATTTTTGATAAAGTTGAAGATATTATTTTAAATCAAGGTGGATATTATGGTTTTACTCATCGTGAGTTAAAAAATCATTGCCAGTATTTACTTGAACGTCTTGATTTATGGAAGCAGCGGCATGATCAAGCACGCACCCTGTCAGGAGGTATGAAGCGTCGTTTGATGGTTGCACGAGCCTTGATTCATCAGCCTCAGATTTTAATTCTGGATGAACCTACTGCTGGTGTTGATGTTGAGTTACGAAGAGGAATGTGGGAGTTTTTAAAAGAGATCAATCAGCAAGGAATAACGATAATATTAACGAGTCATTACCTTGAAGAAGTGGAGTTGCTCTGTCAGCGTATAGGGATGATTGATGGTGGCCGTTTAATTAAGCAGCATTCTGTGCGTGATTTTATTGAACTTGCAGAACAGCAGGTTTTTATCATTGAGCTTGCAGAGCCGTTCGACAATCATATCAACTTAACTGATCTTAATGTTATATCCATCGACTCTCAAACACTCAGTTTTACTAAAAAGCAGGGACAAACATTAGAAAGTTTTTTTGTTGCTTTGTATGAGGCAGGAGCAAAAATCTCGAGTGTTAAACCTGAAAACAATCGCTTAGAATCATTGTTTATAGCCATCACAAATAAAGGAGCAAAAAATGTCTAAATCATATTTAGAGTGTCAATATGTTGCTTTAAAAACAATTTCTTATAAAGAAGTGAAAAGATTCTTAAGAATATGGATTCAGACATTATTACCCACACCCATTACAGTTCTTTTATATTTTTTAATTTTTGGTGCTTTATTGGGAGAGCGATTAGGAGAAGTGGGGGAATTCAGTTATATCCTGTTTATGACACCAGGGCTTATTATGTTAGGCATTATTAATAATGCTTTTTCTAATGTAGTCTCATCTTTTTTCATTAGTAAGTTTCAACGATCAATAGAAGAGATTTTAGTAGCACCTGTAGAGCCACTTGTTATTCTTTTGGGATATGCGAGTGGGGGTGTTTTAAGAGGATTGCTTGTTGGAGCGCTTGTTTTAGTCATGAGTAAAATGATTTTGGGATTTGTGGTGAGTTCGTATGTCTTCAGCATCATGATTGCTGTTTTAACCGCTTATTTATTCTCGTTAGCAGGCCTTCTTAATGCTGTTTTTGCAACAAAATTTGATGATATTGCTATAGTACCAACTTTTATTTTAACACCATTGATTTATCTTGGTGGCGTATTTTATGACGCATCTGCATTACCTACGCATTTTAAATGGATTGTGTCATTTAATCCGCTTTATTATATGATTAATGGATTTAGAGCAGCTCTTTTAGGGCATGGTGGTACATCAATGCAAAGCTGTTTGTCAATTTTAATTGTATCTTGTGTTTTTCTTACCGGGCTAAACCTTTATTATTTGAGAAAGAAGTAATATTGCAGTCATTATTATGAATACAGATCGTGTTTAATATATTGATTATAATGATAAATAAGTTGAATCAAAAAAATAGATTGAAGGCTCATGCTTTTTTTCAAGAAAGAATTCTTTTTATGATAAAAAAATGCATATTTGAGATCAGATTAAGTTGACTCGCCTTTGAAAATATGTGATTATACCACTCAAGTAGTTCCCGTTTAGTTCAGTCGGTAGAACAGCGGACTGTTAATCCGTGGGTCGCAGGTTCGAGCCCTGCAACGGGAGCCAAATATGCTAAAAAACATCAATTCATTTCTCATACTACTTTTTATTATTCCTTATCTGAATTCTCAACAACTCGTTATTCTTGGCGACTCTCTCTCCGATGGTTTTGGTTTAACTGAATCTTCTCCTTGGCCTTATTATTTAAAAGAGTGCGATTGCCAAACTATTAACCTTTCTAATGCTGGTTCAACCTTACAGGAAGGATATCAACGTTTGCAAAATTATATAGCAGAACATCCCGATCATCCCCACACTTTACTGATAGCTTTAGGCTCAAATGATGGACTGCGCGCTTACCCCTTTTCTAAAATAGAAAAAGATTTAAGTGGGTTGGTTGATTTTGCAATAAATAATAACTTTCAACCGATTTTGGTAGAATGGAGTCTGCCTCCAAATTATGGAGCTTACGCAGATAAATTCAAAGATATTTTTCATAGGGTGGCGGCGACTAAAAAAATAAGGCTTTTACCATTTCCTTTTGAGCCATTTGCAACAGACTTTAATTATTTTCAACAAGATGGTTATCATCCTAATGACAAAGCACAGCCCCTTATTGCCCAGCAAGTATGCTTATTTTTGAACAATAACTAAGCTTGAGACTTAAACAAAAGAAGGGTAAGCAACAGCAAGCATTTGCTGTTGCTCAATTGCAAGCCTAGGGGGTGGGTTGTTCACTCTCTGGTGTAATCTCTGCCGGGGGGGCGGGTTGTTCTATTGGAGCAGGCAGTTGCTCGTTCTTGCGTTTATTGCAGTTACATTCAGCCCAGCTCAATGTTGAGCATACAGTCAGCGCCAATAAGAATAAGTATTTTGACATCTTAAAACTCCTTTTCAATCAGAACTATTTTATCAGTTGATATCATACTATAAATAATTGGAATGATGAATAATGTAAAGAATGTCCCTAGCCCTAAGCCCGTTGAGATCACAAAACCAAGATGATAGCGACTGACAGCACCGGGCCCTTGCGCGAACAAGAGGGGTAAGACGCCGACAATCATGGCTGCTGTTGTCATCATAATTGGTCTAAAACGTTGTATAGCGGCTTTAAAAGCTGCCTCTTGAAGAGATAAACCTTGAGATTTATATTCATTGGCGACTTCAACAATTAAGATTCCGTGTTTAGTAATTAAACCCATCAATGTGAGCAAACCAAGCTGCGTATAAATATTGAGCGTAACACTGTATGATCTGAGTGATGGAAAGAATCCGATAAAAGAAGATGCATTCATGCAGGCCAAGGCTCCAGAGATCGCTAAAGGCACAGAAATCATAATGATCAAGGGATCAGAAAAGCTATGAAAAAGCGCACAAAGTACGAGATAAATAATAATGATAGTAAAGAAGCTAGTTTTTACTAATTGATTTCCTTCTTGTAAATAAGAGCGTGTTGGCCCTGAATAATCTGTAAAGAATCCTTCTTGATTCAAAGTAGGCTTGATTTTTTCTATCACAGAAATTGCATCTCCGATAGTAAAAAGAGGGAACAGCATCCCTTCAATTGTCACTGCATTCATTTGATTAAATTGATAACGCATATTCGGTTCAATCGTCAAGTGAGTTTGAGTCATTTCGTTTAAACTGACAGGATATTGAGTTTGAGCAGCTATCGGCATCTTATACAATATCTCTGACAAAGAGCGGTTATAGGCTTGAGTAATAACATTCAGCTCTTGATTGCCATAAGTAAATTTAGAGGAAGGTCCTTCTGAAAGTGAGGACATAATACTTGAGGCAAAATTGAATGTGTTAAGTTTATTGAGTTGTAATCGATTTGTCTCGAATGATAGGTTCAATACAGGTTTATTCATTTTAAGATTTGTCGTCAGGAAGGCAAAATATCCAGTATTACGTAATTGTGCTGTAATACTATTAGCTTTTTGATAAAGTGTATTGAAATCAAATGGACCAAAAAGAACAAATTGAAATGGCAAACCATCTGGGCCAGGCAATGCATTAGGTGTAAAAGAGAAGACTTCTAACCCAATAACTTTACCGAATTCTCGTCTAAAATCACTTTCTAAAGAATCAATAGAATTTGAACGTTTATTCCATGATTTAGCAATGAAACCACCAAAACCAGTATTCACCTCTCCCGCTCCATTAATTAAAAAATAATCCTGCATTTCATCAAACTTTTTAATCTGTTGACGCAAATCTAAAGAGCGATCTATTGTGTATTCAAGTGATGCGGATTGAGGTCCAGAGTAACTGATCAGAGCAAATCCTTGATCTTCTTTAGGGGCAAGTTCTTGTGATAGAGCCTTGCCTAATAAAAACACTAAAGCAAGAGTGGTGATAATAAAAGCGATAATAGATTTTTTATAGAGAAAAAAACTGCCTAATCTGTTTTCATAGGCTGTTGTTAATGTTTTGATCCATTGTGGCTCTTTATGCACATCGGCTTCTTTTAGTAATAACGCACACATAAGCGGAGAGAGAGTTAAAGCAATGACTCCAGAAATCAAAACACAAGAAGAAAGAGTAAACGCAAATTCTTTAAAAAGCCCCCCGGTTAAACCTTCTAGAAAAGCGATGGGTAAATAAGCGATCGCTAAAATCAACGTCATCACAATGACTGGCTGGGCAATTTCAGCGATTCCTTCTTGCGCTGCACGTAAAGGGCTCAGCCCTTTTTCTAGATATTTAAAGCAATTTTCAACAACGATAATAGCATCATCAACAACAAGCCCAATAGCTAAGATCATCGCTAAGAGTGTTAAAAGATTAATACTAAAACCTAGTAAAGACATTAACGATCCAACACCAATTAACGATAGAGGAATAGTGACTAATGGAATCAAGACCGCATGTAACGACCCCAAGAAACCATACATCACAATAATAACAATCGCTGATGCTTCAAAAATTGTTTTAAAAACCTCTAGAATAGATTCATTAATAAAATCAGTTGCGTCATAAATAATTTTTTGTTGGAGTTGAGAGGGAAGCGTTTTTTCTAACTGCTCTAATCGATGACGAACATCGTCAATCACAGAAAGAGCATTCGCCGTTGGGAGTGTATCGATAGATAGAAACACGCCATCTTTATCATTAAAAGTCACAATAGAATCATAATTTTCAGCACCTAGTTCTATTGTGGCAATGTCACCAAGAGTGATGATTTGCTGATTAATCGTATGAATCGCAATTTTTCTAAAATCTTCTACATCAGTGCCACGGGTATTGAGAAAGAGCATCTGTTGAACGTTGCCTTCTTTGATTGTTCCTGCAGGTATCGAGAAATTTTGATTTCCAAGAGCATCATTAATCATCTTGAAGTTGATTTGATACTGTTGCATTTTATCAAAATCAACCCAAAGCCTCATTGCAGGAGGGCATGCACCTAAAATATTAATACTTCCTACACCGCTTACAGTAAGCAGTTGAGGTCGAATAACAGTATCAAGGTAATTATAGATTTCGCTGGGTTGAATGGTTCCTTGACTTTGAGTGCAGTAAGCGACGTACATTAAGGCAATACTACGCCCTGTTCCTTTAACAATAACAGGATCGTCCATATCCGCAGGCAAGTATCTTTTAGCTGATTGTACTTTGGCTAACATATCAGTAAAAGCCTTATCGGGATCATACCCTATTTTCAGGTGAGCCTCAATTTGAGTAAGGCCATCTTTTGTTGTTGCGATCAGATGATCGATCCCATCAGCTTGAGCTATTAATCGCTGCAAAGGAGTTGTCACCGATGATTGCATCGTATAAGCAGAGGCACCCGGATAGCCTGCATTGATATTAATAACGCCAACTTGAATATCAGGAAATCGGCGGACTTGCATATTGAAATAAGATCGTGCGCCCATTAACAAAATTAATATTGATAAGACAAAGGCCCAAACAGGATAACGAATAAAAACGTGAGACCAATGGACTTTATTCATGGATAACCACCTTACTACCAGATGTTAAATTTGTCTGTCCTAGTGCAACTAAGGTCATATTTGTTTTTAAACCAGCACCTTTAATAGCAATCATCTTATCGTTAGCACGATATGTAGAGACTTCTATGGGATAAGCTGTTCCTGTAGATGAAGTTGGTGTATCGCGTTTAACCTCCCATACAACACTACCTAATGTCGTATAATTAAGAGTTGATTGAGGAATAACATAATGCTGTGTTTTGTCATCAAACAAAATAGAAACATTTGCGTATTGGCCAGGAGTGATTATATCTATTTGAGGGAGAGAGGCTTTAATCAGAAAATGTCGAGATTGAGGTGAAACGCCTTGACCTCTACTAGAAATAATCCCCTCATAAGACTGATCATTGAGCATAACGTTGACAGCATGATTATCTTTAATCTGATTGATGTATTCTTGCGGAAGCGAGAACTCAATATCATGGGGTTGTAACGTATATAATTGAATAAGTGGCTGGCCTATTTGAATATAATCGCCAAGATTTAAATCAAAATAGTCAACGATCGCATCAAAAGGTGCTCTGATCATATGATGATCCACTTGAATACTGGCTTGTTCAAGATCGGCTTTAGCTTGATTAAAGGTAGCGACGGTAGTGTTATAAACAGACGAGGAAATAGTTTCTTCGTTGAAAAGTTGTTGATCTCGAGCTAGGTTGAGCTCAGCAAGTTGATAGCTTGCATAAGCTTTTTGTTCTGCTGCTTCATACAACGCTGAGTTCAGCTTGATAAGAATTTGATCTTTTTTTACAAACTGTCCTGGATTGACATAAATCTCTTGGACATGCCCAGCCACTAAACAGCTAACACGAACATTTTGTTTGGCTTTAATTGTACCTGGCTGTTGAAGAATGAGGGGCCAGCGTTTATGTTCAAGAGTGATGATTTTAACAGAAGCAGCTTCAGGGCGGATGTTTTTTAAGATAGAGCTGACTGTAATATTTTTAAAAACAATAAATCCTATGATGAGAGTAAAAAATAATGTCATCATCAACATAAATTTTTTCGGAAAGTTTGTATTCATATAGATATCTCATTAATTTATAAAGGTTTATTTTAATAAACAAGAAGACAGATCAAGATGGAGTAGAAAGACTGTATTATTAAGTGTAGAGAAAATGAGATGATATTCAATAAAAGCTATTGTGAAGACTGATGAAGAAAAAAATCGCTGTTTTAGGCCCTGCTTTTACCGCGTATTGTATTGAAATGGCGTTAAAAGGTTATGCTACGGTGGAATCTTGGGAGCCGCAAATACAAGAGCTCTCTACATGGCAAGATAGGAACCTTTCTTCTTACACTATATTTGATATAGGTTTATTAGGCGCACCAACGCCGCAGCGATCATGGATTGCTCAATCGATATCGCATAAACAATTGATAATAAAAAGTTCTTACGATCTTAATCAAGACCCTTGGTACGCGTATTGGAGAGGAGAGACAGCCTTCTCCAAGTTAATCAAAAAATTATCCATGCAGGCGCATTGTCCTCTTGATTCGGTTAATTTCATTGAAGAAGAGTTAAGAGTATTGAATCTTTTAGCCGGACTTTTATTGATTGATACGCAAGAGTTATTATTATATTCAGCAAGTTTTGTGATAAGTTTATTAAACTGTTTTGATGGACAAAAGCTTCATAAAATCTGTTATCAATCTTTAAGAACGTTAGCACTCTCTCGGCTTTTAGTTTACAAATATACAGACAGTGATCGTATTGAACGATCGGGTAATAAAATTGCAATTCATAACAAAGAGTATGATGGGTTAGTCGTCACAGATTGGAGTGCCATCAAAAGCTCTCACTTTCTTTCAGTTCAAGAAAAAAAATGGTTAGAGCTATTAAAACAACGCAAATGTTTTATGCATCTTCATGATAATATAAAAGACGATGTGTCTTGCTATGTTGATGCAACCATGGTCAAAATGAGACTTTCTTTGCACACAAGTTTAGCGGTGAGTAGAAATCCTTTAGCGCAGATCGATCATCAACAATCAGTTGTTTTACCACAGTGGCCAAAAGAATTTGAGTTGATGATGGCTCAAGGATTGTATGTCGGCACGCATCATAAGACATTATATTGCCCATATTTTTATCCGTTGATACTCAATGACTACTTGCAAGCCATCGATCACGTAAAACATCATATACTTGCAAGACGTATTTTTTAACTTCGGTCGCAATAAGCCCCCTCTAGCATTTCTTGTGCAATTTAGTGGTGGGAATTGTCACTAAAATATCAAGCAAATCTCGACTTAATTGATTGAACAGAGGATAATAAAACCTGCGATATAAATCGGAATATTTTTTCTCCTATGTCAAAAGAAATTGTTACCCAATCACAGACGAAGCAAAAAGATCAATCTCAAAAAGAGCTACGTACTCGTCTTTCCCATTTAAACGAGTGTTCTATTGAATGGCATTCTGAGCAAAGCACAGAAGTCGTTGGTGAAGGCTCAATGAAAATGAGTCTGAACGAACTTACTGAACATTCTTTAGAGATCTTAGCTAAAGGAGATGGTCTAGACTGGATAGCAAGTTATATTCAAGGACACTGGAATAGTTCTGATTTATTACAATTTATCAAGCAGATGGTTAAGAAAGATGAACTCAAATTAAAATCAACATCTTTGTGGCGCCGCTCAGTCTTTCAATTGTATAAGCACTGGATGCATCAATCCGCAACACAAGCTTTTGATTTTTTAAAAGTACATCACGATCTTTCTGATCGGTTTTTTGAGGTTTTTTTAGATCAGCATTATTTACTGTATGGGACCGCATTATATCTTCATCCTCAAGCCTCTCTTGATCAGGCAGCACAATCCCAGCTGCAACGAGTGTGTGAGAAACTCTCTGTCATTCCTACTGATCATCTTTTTGATGCCGGATCTGGATGGGGAGGCCTGGGACTATACGCAGCAAAATATTATGGAGCAAAAGTTACAATATTAAGCCAATCGTTGCAACATCAAAAATTTATTCAAGCAAAAGCTTATTTGATGAATGTGCAACATCTTGTGACACTGATCGATCGTGAAACTTTAATCAAAGAAACACATTCTTTTAACAAGATAGCATTATTAACACCGATGAACTTGGTTGGACATTTGTATGCAAAAGAGTTGATTGAACAATTAAGTAAGACTTTGGATCCTAGAGGCTTAATGCTGATCCAGACACTGACTCAGATTGATGAAGGATTTGGGGCCTTAATAGAATCTTTTATGCAGCGATATTTCTTTGATTCTTATACATTATATTCACTGCCTATGTTTTTTCAAAAAGCAGTTAATCATTCTGGGCTGAAGCTATTACATTTAGAGACAATGGATGAGCATGTTGCTAGAACCTTTATTGATTGGTACCAACGTTTACAAGATAATCGAAATAGATTAGTTGATACAGGATTAACTCCAACATTCTTAAGACTTTATGACGCTTATATTGCACTTTTTTATGCAGGGGCGTGTACCCGAAAACTGCAAGGAACACAGATTTTGTTGGCTAAGAATAATTATCAAGGCAATGATTGGTTGCTATCGCACGCCAAATCAGGATATTTTCCATCACCTTTAATCAATAATCATTAAAAAATAAAG
>RFNU01000212.1 GCA_009927065.1 bacterium
ACATGTTCACAAACTCTCTGCAATGTGCCATGCAGAATGTGTGCTAACACAGTTGAATGCGATGGAGTGCACGATCTTGGAGGATAAGCTAATTTTGATGTTGGAGTAGGATCTAGAGTTGCCGGCGCAACTGCTTCAGCCAGAGATCTTTATGTTGCTGAAGATGGGTCGCAAAAAGAACCAGATTGCAAATCGCATTGCCTTAGCAATTTAGTGGCGGGGGAATGTCACTTGATAGAGCACGTATACGCTAAAAGCCATGATGATCAACAGCAGCCGATTCTTTAAAGTCTCACAGTCTCTGTCTACCTCAAGTTTTTTAGACAATGCTGGGTGGAGTATTTCGTAAGTTTTCGATAAAAATGAGTGGATATAGTATAATTAACCATACTATTTCATTCACGCAAGGATTGTTCAATATGTTTATAGAATCATTAGAGCATCGTTATGCTACTAAAAAATTTGATGAAAAAAGAAAAATATCCCAAGAACAGCTTGATCGCATTCTTGAAGCCGGTCGTTTGAGCCCCTCTTCGTATGGACTCCAACCTTATAGATTTGTTGTGATTGAGGATTACAAAACACGTCAAGAGATAAGTCCTGCTTGTTATCAGCAGCCTCAAATCAATGCAGCTTCTCATTTAATACTTTTACAAGTCAGAAAAACCATTGATATTGCTTTTATTAACACTTATATCGAATTAATAGCAACAGAACGTTCCATGCCAATAGCATCATTAACAGAATTTAAAAACATGATTATAGGTTCGACTATTGGTCATCCACAAGCAGAGGTTTTTAGCTGGAGTTCCAAACAAGCTTATATTGCCTTGGGTTTTATGATTTTTGCTGCTGCGTTAGAAAAAATTGATGCTTGCCCTATGGAAGGATTTCATGCAGTTAACCTTGATGAGCTGTTAAAAACAGATGCTGATTATCAAACAGTAGCTTTATTGACCCTGGGTTATAGAGACTCCCAAGATCCTTTTGCTGATTTTAAAAAGGTTCGTTGGTCGCGCGAACATCTTGTTGTGAACTACCCATCCCCTAAAGAAGATGAGCTTCCGATTAAGCAACAGCAATAATTCGCTGGTGTTTAATCTTCTTTTTTGACGATTCATCGAGCACAGCACCTTGGGATATTCCCAATGGTGGCTTACGCCGCTCTCCACGTTCTTTATCCTGAAGAGGTTTGGGTAGTACCAAAACAATTCCATCCCACAGTGCAACATTAATCTGTTAAATTATGTCAAGAGTTCCCCTGAAGCGAGAGTTGCCGGCGCAACTGCTTCAGCGACACGAGTTCATGCGCTTTTCTCAAGCCTATTAAAAACTAATGCTAATTAATTTTTTTGTGTTAGAATAGATCCGTGTATCAATGTTGGCTGAATATCAGTAAGCTACATATTTTAATCAATAATCGAGGTAATAACTTTCTATGAATAATAGTATCTCTGGTGTTTCAGCGTATGATCAAGCATCTGCAATGAGACGTTTTTTTTGGCCTATTTTTGGCGCTGAACATAAAAAGTTCTTGCCAATGACTTTTATTATTTCTTTAGTATTGTTTAATTTCACAATATTAAGAAATATGAAAGATGCACTGATTGTAACAAGTTGTGGTTCTGAATTAACAACATTCTTGAAGTTTTACGCAGTAGCGCCTTCTGCTATCTTGTTTTTCGTCATCTATTCAAAGCTATCTAATGTGTTTTCATCGCAAACGATATTTTATGGCATTGTGACTTTCTTTTTAGGATTTTTTGGGTTATTTGCATTTGTGCTTTATCCTTATCAAGCATATTTTCATCCGATCCAATTTGCTGATCAATTGATCCAAGCAGCTCCACGTTTGACGCAGTTTATTAACATGTTTAAGTTCTGGTCATTCTCGATATTCTATGTGATGGCAGAGCTTTGGGGTAGTGTTGTTGCAACATTTCTGTTCTGGCAGTTTGCAAACAGCATTACTAAAGTGCATGAAGCTAAAAGATTCTATGGACACTTTTACTTGTTAGCTAATTTAGCTACAGCCCTTTCAGGTGTTGCTGCTAAATATTTCGCTAAATTAGGTCGTCAAGCGAATCTCGCGGATCCGGTCGCTACTTATGCTATTACTTTATCTTATACTATTGGATGTTTTATTGTTGCTGGCATCATTGTTCTAGCGCTTTATAAGTATATGCAAGTTAATGTATTAACAGATCCAGAACTTGTAGATCCGAATGAAAGCAAGCCTAAGAAGAGCAAAACAAAACTGTCTTTTTCAGATAGCATGAAAGTTATTTTCTCTTCACGCTATTTAGCAATGTTAGCTATTATGGTTTTTGCTTACGGTGTCACCATTAACTTTGTTGAAGTGTCCTGGAAAAACCAAGTTAAACTAGCGTTCCCAAATCCAAATGATTATCAAAACTTCAATGGTGATTTCTTCTTCTACAATGGCATCTTCACCTTTTTTATCATCTTATTAGGTGGTTATGTTGTTCGTGTCTTAGGATGGAGAATTGCAGCTCTTGCTACACCTATCATGATCGCTGTTACTGGATCAGCATTCTTTGCATTCATGATTTATAGAGAAGCTTTAGATCCATATTTAATGGCTAATTTTGGTATGGGAGCGGTTTTATGCGCCGTGTATCTTGGGTCAGTTCAAAATATTCTTGCCAAAAGCACAAAATATGCTTTGTTCGATCCAACAAAAGAAATGGCTTACATTCCTTTAGATAATGAATTAAAATCAAAAGGTAAAGCAGCTGTTGATGTTATTGGTGGGCGTTTAGGTAAAGCAGGCGGAGCCGGTATTCAACAAGCTATTATTCTTATCTATGGAAGCCTTGCTACAGCAACCCCGCTTATCGCTGGCTTGATGTTAATAGTATCTCTGATTTGGATTTATGCGGTTATTGATTTAAACAAGCTATTCCAAGCTGCGCTAGCTAAAAAAGAACAAGAAAAAACAGCATAGTTTTTCTTTTTAGTTGTATTGCAATGAATTAAAGTAACCCTCCTTTTTCTTGAAGGAGGGTTTTTTTATTTGCAAATTTTCTGCGCTCATCACTCTTTAACAATCGATCTTACTCCCATGATCCAGTTAGGATCTGCGCAACTCAGAGAAGTTGCCGCTCAAACAAACCTGTTACTTTTTAGACTCAACTGCAGAGAGGCATTTCAATATATTTACTGTCATTTACTGAATTTAAATAGAGTATGTGCTAAGTAACTGTTAAATGTATCGAGAGATCATGCAAGATGCCTGTATTAACACACGCACAAGAAGACCAATATCGCCAATCATTAGCCGATGCTTTTATCATAAAAACAGCTGATGGTATTTTGCCCTCCCCATTGTATTACTCTATGGTGTTACAAGCCACCTTGCCTGAAGGATGGAGTTGTGGGGTGGAGGCTAAGAGTGTTGGACCAGAGCAAAAACAGATTTTATTCATCAAAGATAAAAATGGCCAATCGAAAGCCATCAATTATTATTTTGCTCAGTGGAAGAATAAAAAAGAAGATATCCAAAAAAGAATGAGTGAGCAAACAGGGATGAGTCAAGAGTGGCTGGATATTATCAGACTGTTGTTTGCCCGGAGCAATGCTGATGGGTTAGATTTATGTCTTTCATTAGCACAAGAAGGATGTACTGATTTTATCAAAGATGATAACAGCACTCTTGATAGAGAAGAGATAAAGCGTCAATGTGATAACTTACAACCAAATTTATTGGTTTTAGGGGCATATTATCAGCAAGTCCAAGAGTTTATTCTAAAAGAAATTAATCCTGGTGAAGGCTATTCTTATTATGAGGGAAAAGATTTTCCTTGCCAGCATGAGTTGATAGCTGAGATTATCCGCGGCAAGCATATAGAAATAGCAGGCTTGCCTCTAATGAGTATGAAGAGATTCCTTTATTGGTTAATTCAGCAAGGATGTGTTGAATCTTTAAAGGAGGTATTTAATCAAGATCCTGGCTTAATGAACTCATCCATAGGCGCTCGCCTTTCCTCCCCTCTTATGTTGGCCATCCGTTGTAATCAACGAGCAATAGTCGAGTTGCTTTTAGAGAAGGGTGCTGACGTTAATGCAATAGATAGTCGTAGCGAGACAGTGCTTATGCATGCAGCTGACGAGAAGGATTATCAAGATATAGTGAAAGTCCTTTTAGAGAAGGGTGCAGATGTGAAAGCAATAGATAGTCGTAGCAACACAGCACTTATGCATGCCGCTATCAATGATCATCAAGAGAGTGTGAAGTTTCTTTTAGATCATGGTGCTGAGGTTAATGCACAAGATGAGAACGGTTGGACAGCTCTTGTACATGCAGCTTACGAGGGTCATCAAGAGAGTGTTAAGTTGCTTTTGAAGAAGAAGGGCGCTGATGTTAATGTACAAGATACGTATGGTAAGACAGCGCTGATGCTTGCAGCAGAAAAGGGTCATCAAGAGAGTGTGAAGTTGCTTTTAGAGCGAGGTGCTGATGTTAATGTACAAGACAAACATGGTCTGACAGCCCTTATGATTGCAGGTTACGGGGGTCATCAAGAGAGTGTGAAGTTGCTTATTGAGATGGGCGCAGAGGCTGATCCTAAAAAAAGATATGCAAGAGCTGCAGAATACGTAACATCATTACTCACTGATGAAAAAACATTCGAGTATTTAGCCAAAGCATTGGAACGTAACGATGATCGTTCGGCATGTGTCTTTTTGAATAGATTTTCAACTATTGATCTCAGTAATCCCAATATTGATTTTAAATCGTTACTGTTTAAGGTCGCAGCTTATGGTAAACCATCTACGCTCGATCTCCTTATGAAACGCAGCAGTCGATCAGAATGGTTGAAAAGTTACGATGATCCTATTAATAGAAAAGATCAACAAGACAAAACAGCATTGCATCATGCTATTGAAAAGGGAAATGTTGAGATGATTGATGCCTTAGTAAAGAAGTATCGTGCTGATGTTCATGTGAAAGATAAGAATAGTGAAACCCCCATCGCTCTTGCTGAAAGATTAAAGCGAGGTGATATTGTGGAGCTTTTGAGAAACAGACCTGAGAGCTTTTTGACACAACAAATCTTATTCTTTCGCAGGGTCCTTGGCTGGAGTAAAGACAATACAGATCGTCCTGATGAAAGACCTCCTGAACATAAAATGTAGTTATGTCATGAGGGAGAGAAACTGACGTGGACTAGCTAAAACTTATTCTGATACAAGCTTTATCTCGCTTAAGGAATTTGATCTTATCTACAGTGCATAGACACAATACGCGCACCTCAGAGAGGTATGTTAAGAACATTCCATATCCTCATTGTCATCAACTGAATTTAAACACAGTGCATGCTAGATAACGGGTAAATATATTGAGAGAGCATTCAAGATGGTTGAGTGAAATTTTTAGAAATCTTGGGTTATCAATCTTATGGTCATCGTTATCAATCAAGAAATGATTCAATCGTGAACTACCCATCCCCTAAAGAAAATGGGCTTGCGATTAAGCAACAGCAAGGATTCGCTGGTGTTTAATCTTCTTTTTTGACGCTTCATC
>RFNU01000206.1 GCA_009927065.1 bacterium
AATATTTTTTAGCGTCATCGAGGGGTTTTTGTCATGATGAAGTTCACCAGAAGCGATCATTGATGAGAACAATAAACGACGACCAGGATTTTTTATACAAAATAATCGTTGATACTCTTCAATCAGTTCTATGATTTCTTTTCTTTTTCTGAGATAAGCCCAATCAAGTATTGTTTTATTATTGCAGTCTTTAATATGGAATATTTTGCTAGAAGATCGTTTTAACAAACACTCTAACATAGAATATCTATTGAGTATGACTGCTAAATGAGCGGCTGTGCGCCCATGCTTATTGAGCAAAAGAGGGTTGCTATCACTTTTAAGGCAGGTGATCAGTAAACTTTCTTTGTTGTAAATGACCGCAAGATGAAGAGGCGTGTAGCCATTGTTATCATAACTATTGGAACTAGCTTGTATTAGTAAAGAAGCAATCCGATCATTGCCTTGAGCAAGAGCATGTTCAAGCGCGCTTAATCCTAACTGATCGGTATGATGGATCTTAATTTTATGCTTGATCAACTCTTTTACAAGATCATCGTAACTACAACAAGTAGCCCAAATTAAAATCGGTTTTTCTTCAATCACGACATCATGAACATCGACTCCCATTTGAATAAATTTTATCATCAGATCAACACGATGGTCTTTCGCAGCACATTGGAGCGCATCTAAGCCAATAATTGTTTTGGTTTCGGTATTAAAGAGAATGTTTTTTATATAATAATCAATAAATAAATTATCTTTAAATTTAAGAGCAATAAATAAAAAACCATGCACATATTGAAACATTACATCACGATGTAACTGGTCTTGAATGAGCATAAAAATAAGATTGCGTTCCAGAGCATTCCAAACATCCTCATAGGAAAAAAATTGAGCAAGAATCTTATGACATAACTCTTCCTTTATTTGCATTGTTGTTACAGAATCTCGTTTAATGTGAACGAGATTTAAACGATAATCACCCAATCTCACTCCTGACCATTTTCTGATCAAATCTGAAGTGATTCGCTCCAGTGATGCTATTATATTTTGGCTTTCTAAAAAAATTTCTTTTCTAGACAGCACCCTTATCTCGCCCTGAATACGAGAAAAACCTAGACTTCTGACATAATCAGCCATTGTTTCAAAAGCATCCTGATTGAGTTCTCTGCCATAGCCTAATGCTGACAACAACGTTGACAGTTGAACTTTTATAAGAGACTCAGGCCAAAGCGTCATCTTACTCATATGATCTATCATGTCGTTAAGATTTTCTGCTGGTTTAAAAGGAAAGAGAGTCTGTTGAACAAAACCGAGTAAAGATAATTTCTCTTCTCTAAAAAATTTAAGTCTCTTATAGGGAACTTTTTTAATCACTTTATAATGGTAACCAAGCAAACGATTTTTTTCTGTTAAAAACAGTGCGCTTCCCGGCAAGTTGAAAAATCTTTTAATTAAAGTTTCTTGTGTGCTTTTTTCTAACAGGTTTTTAGGAAGATTTTTTTTAAAGAGCTGTTCTATAAGATTGTATTGAACCGGATCGTTTTTAAGAGTATTGATATACTGCTCAATATCGTGAGGATTATTATTTTGATCTAAACAAAAGATATCATCATGTTGCACGACAAGAGAGAAATCACCATATAAACTGTAGAGCGCTAAACTTAAAAATAAAGGCGAAGGTCGCTGATCACTTGTAATAAAAGATTCACTAGCGATCATAGCATATTGTTCTTCTTGATTAGGAAGATAATCATTATCAAGATTACTAACAGCATAGCAATCTAAAAGTATTCTTTCAGCGAGACCTTCACTACAGCTAGGATGAGAAGAGTCTTCATATTCATAAGCACGAGCACTACTTTCCAGCACACTTATTAAGAGTAAAGAGCCGTTATTATCTTGCAGTAAACACCATTGAGCATATTGAAAGACGACTTGATTGGCGACAAATGCCCCTTTGTCACTGTAAAAAGGCATGGCTTTTTTTAAATACTCTAAGAAGTCTTGCACACGCTTTTTTCTTTTTGACTCAAAACAACAATCTTCTATTTGATTTTTTATCAGTTCTAAACCAAGCGTTATAACTAATCCTTTGATTAATTGATTTAAATATATTTTCTTCTGACCAGAACTCTCATCGGCAAATGATAATAACGTTGCAAATGTTTTTGGTTGAGCGATCATCTTTGTCAAATACGGATCGATGAGAGAAAGACAATCAGCATACTGCTCTTGACTGACTATTGAGAGCATTGGTTGTAGAAAATCCTGTAAAGCCTGATAGATATCTTTACCTGGAAATAATATCTTGAGTGTCTGACGCAGTTGATTCTTAAAAAGCTCTTCTCTTAATAAAGAATGGCAAATCTTATTAGGCGATTTTTTTTCATAGTATGCTGCAATATACGATACTGCCGCTTCAATTGTTTTATTAAAATGAGGTTGTTGTGTAATTAAAAAAACTTGCTCTTCCAGCCAGGATAACCCTTTTTGTTTTGCTCGTAAAAAACTTTCATCATGAATATCTTTACGATCGTCGGTATCCGAAAAATAAGATCGCCCAACTTTTTTTTGAATAAAAGGGAGATGCCGCGCTAATGAATCAATGTGCATGAAGTGATCGAAACATTCGTTCTGATCTATGATACAATCAGGGTTTTTTAAATAAGAGTCTATCAAATCTAAGGTCGTTATCATAAAAAAATCACAGTATTGGGTTGTTGGGATTATCATTCCTATTGATTGCCGCTTCTACTGACTGAATCAAACCTACTCAAAAAGAAGATCTGCGATTAACTTGCACTCACCACGTTTCCTAAACCGTAGTGTAAACGATGAGCACTCAATCGTTTCAGAGAAGCGTATCAAGCATGAAACAAGACTTTACTCCTAAAAAGTAATCTCAACCTGCTCTCCAGTGACTTAGGAATATGACCCCAACAATGAAGCAACCGTTCTGAAGAGTTGAATAAGCCAAGAGCAATAACTATGGCTACCGATTGATGAAAGCCAATGCCTCATCGAAAGCATTGGGCTCTCATCGTCATAAGAATTTTGTTGTATTTGTATGCAGGGTCTGCCCAAAAGATTAATTATCAAGTACACTCAATAATACATTTTTTGTTTTTAATTTTCTATTGAAAGATGAGTATATCAACAAACATTTCTACCCGGCATGCTGATGGTTCGATCTTAATAAGAGGTCATGATTTTAACGATATGATCGAGAACTTCTCTTATGAAAAAATAGCTTATTGTCTTTTATACGAAAAAGAGCCTTCCGATGAAGAACTGATTCAATTTAATGAGCGAGGCACACTAGTTCGGAGGATGACTGCTGAGAGTTTGAAAACAGGGCAACAGCGATTTTTTGCTTCGCCTATTATTACCTTGCAATCTCTTTCAGCATCAATTCTGATTTATTATGATGACTGGGATTATATTAATCAGCTTCTTATGAGCATGTGTACATTCTATCGTTATCCCATAAGAGTGATGGATAATTATGAGTCTCAACTACAATGGATGATCAGTCATGATGGCTATCCTATTAATCACGAATCGTATTTTGTTGGACTCATGAATCTTTATAGTGAGAATGCTGCCCAAGCATCAACGTTAGTCGCTCGTGCAGTGGCTTCAACAAAAGCAGAAACACCTACGGCTTGCTCAGCAGCTTTTGGTGCTATGTCGGGGCTGGAAGAGTCAAAACAACTTGAACTTGTTTTACCATGGGTTCAAGAAATGACTTTTGCAACGTATCGTCAAAAATTAAAAGATATGTATGAGCGAGGATATATTTTTCACGGATTTGCAGTTCAACAAGAATCTAAAAATTATTACGCTAAAACTGCGAAAAAAATTGCTGAGTTATTGTCAGATCGTCAAGAACGTTACGGCGCGCTTTTCCAACTTGCAGCATGTATTGAGGAAGAACTCGCTTTATTGGGCAACCTTTATCCGACGCTTGATTATTATACTGCGTTATCATTGTCTTTTTTAGAAATACCGGCAGGATCTTTTTCTATTTTTTATGCATTTTCACGCATCACAGGAATCATAGCGCATATTGGAGAGCAACGATTGTCTAAAGAGGTTTTATCAATCAATTTTCCAATGATTGGATTCAATAATCCCTCCACCGAGGCATAAATTATCTTTGTAAAAAACAATCGATTGTCCGGCAGTAATAGCTCGCTGAGGGTTATTAAAGAGAACGTTAACACCCTCGCTTGTTTTATACACTGTACACTCTTGCAGTTCTTGCAAATGCCGAATACGGCTGCGTGCATTAAAAGTATCATCAATCATAGGATGTTGCCATTGAATGTTTTTTGCACTTAAATGGTTGCTTATCAGTAACGGATCGGCATGATTTTGACTGACTATTAATTCGTTTATTGTATAATCTTTTTTGACAACATACCAAGGATCTTCACTGTAAGACACTTGTCCACCTAAATTTAAGCCCGAGCGTTGACCTAAAGTATAAAGGCCTAGTCCAGCATGAGTGCCGATAGCGTCTCCGCGCGTTGTGCGAATAATACCCGGTTGATGAATCATATATTGACCTAAAAATTGTCGAAAGTTTTTAGGACCAATAAAGCAAATTCCGGTAGAATCATCTTTATTATGGGTTATTAATCCATGCTCTTTAGCTATCAATCTCACGTCACTCTTGCGTAAGTGCGCCAACGGAAAAAGAGCGTCTTTAAACACATCTGGCTTAACAGCCCATAAAAAATAGGTTTGATCTTTACTGTGATCGAGAGGCGTGCAAAGATGGTTGTTTTCAGTGAGGCCGGCGTAGTGGCCAGTGGCAATTTTATCGGCACCGTGAGCTTTACACCAGTGATAAAACTTATCAAATTTAATATATTGATTGCAAAGAATATCAGGATTGGGTGTTCGGCCTAACTCAATTTCTTTTAAAAATTCTTCAAAAACGTTATCCCAATAGTCATTTGAGAAATCAACAACATGAAGGTTTATATCAAGGCTTTTTGCAATCAGTGTGGCATCACTTAAATCTTGTGTTAATTGGCAATGCTCATCATGTTGAGACCAGTTTTTCATAAAAACAGCTTGGACATCGTAACCTTGTTGCTTCAGTAATAATGCGCTAACGGAAGAGTCAACACCGCCAGATAAACCGACAAATACTTTCATGTTATTTTGATTAAAGATTGAGTAATGTGCTCAATTATAAATCTTTTTTTATGAAAATGAGAATACACAATATGTTTTTATAGTAAATATCGATATTTTTTTTATACCCAAGCATATAAGATGTCACCATTTTAATCAAAAACAATCCAGATGAGCGTGATTCTCAATCAATAACGACAATATTTTTGAGCGACAAGAGGTTATATATGCTTTTTTTATCATCTAAAAATGCTATGCTTTGGAGTAACAATTTAAGATAACGGAATGTTAATAATGAATCATTTTTCAGATAAAATCATTATACCTCAAGGAGATAAAATAGAAATAGCAGAAGATGGAAGCTTAATAGTCCCCGATCACCCGATTATTCCTTTTCTAACAGGAGATGGGATTGGCATTGATATTACACCTGTGATGCAACATGTTTTAGATGCAGCGGTTCATTTAGCTTATGGATCTCAGCGTTCACTCAATTGGATGGAAATTTACGCCGGTGAGCGAGCAACGGAAGTTTATGGTGAAAATGTTTTTTTACCGCCAGAAAGTTTTGATATTATTAATGAGTATAAAGTTGCTATTAAAGGCCCCTTGACAACACCGACAGGGAAAGGCATTCGATCCTTAAATGTCGCACTACGACAAAAACTCGATCTTTATATTTGTTTACGCCCAGTACGTTATTATCAAGGTACACCGAGTGTTGTAAAAAATCCTCAACTTGTTGATATGGTTATTTTCCGTGAAAATGCTGAAGATATTTATGCTGGAATCGAATGGCCTGCCGATAGTGAGGGCGCTAAAAAAATCATTAATATCTTACAACAAGAAATGGGAGTTCAAGCTATTCGGTTCCCAGAACATTGCGGGATCGGTATTAAACCAGTCTCTCAAGCCGGTTCAGAAAGGTTAATGAGAGCTGCAATAGAATATGCTATTACTCACAATCGTCGTTCAGTGACCATTGTGCACAAAGGTAATATTATGAAATTCACCGAAGGTGCTTTTAAGCAATGGGGTTATGATCTAGCGATGAATGAGTACGGAGCCGTGATTGCAGAAGATGAATATTCTCTTGTTCTTAAATCACCGAAGACAGGTCAAGATATTCTGATCTCTAATGTTCTTGCTGATGCCTTTTTACAACAAATCCTCTTACGACCAGAAGAGTATGATGTTATTGCAACATTAAATTTAAATGGCGACTATATTTCTGATGCGTTAGCAGCGCAAGTAGGGGGTGTTGGTATCGCACCGGGTGCTAATATTGGGGACGGCGTGGCTATCTTTGAAGCCACACACGGTACAGCACCTAGACACAAGGGCTTAAATAAAGTTAATCCAAGCTCTCTTATTTTGTCAGGACAAATGATGTTACAACATTTAGGATGGCATGAAGCTGCTGAGCTGATTGAACGAGGCATGCAAAGAGCTATTTTAGATAAACAAGTGACTTATGATTTACATCGCTTGATGGATGACGCAACATTGTTAACAACTTCTGAATTCGGACAAGCTGTTATTGAAAGAATGAGTATTTAACGAACGTTGGGTAATTTGCCACTTAGGAGTGAATTACCCATCCATAAATGAGCGGGCTTTTCATTAAGCGATAGCAATAACGTGTTGCCGCTTAGCAGTCTTTTTTGACGTCTCATTAAGCACTGCGCTTTGAGAGCTTGGCTCAAAGACGCTTACTGCGATCTCCTTGTCCTGTTGTATCAACCTGAGGCCTTGCTGGAACCAAAACCCCTTTGGCTGACAACTCCGTTCCAGAGGATACTATTAAGGTGATTGCTCGTTTTTTAATCACATC
>RFNU01000053.1 GCA_009927065.1 bacterium
GAATTAATTCTTTCATTTTTTCAGCTAACGCGCGTCCTTTACGTTGTGCATGATCACGATGAATAATTAACGCTAAGGCATCAACGATATCACCATTAATAAGAATATCTAACTTCACTAAAGGAGCTGGTTCAAAACTTTTAAACTCATAATCAAACGAAGCATATCCACGAGAAACCGACTTCAGTCTATCAAAAAAATCCATCACCACTTCAGCTAACGGCAAAAGATAGACTAAAGTCGCTTGTTGCCCTTTGTACATCATGTTTTTCTGAATACCGCGTTTTTCATTACACAAAGACATCACATCACCAATATAGGCTTCTGGGCAAAGGATAGTTGCTTCAACAATAGGCTCAGCAATATATTCAATATGATTAAGCGATGGTAATTGAGTTGGATTTTCTATCATCACAATTTCGCCGGAATTTTTAGTGACTTGATAAATCACTGTCGGGGCTGTCGTTATCAAATCCATATTGAATTCTCGTTCAAGACGTTCTTGAACAATCTCCATATGTAAAAGCCCTAAAAATCCACATCTAAAGCCGAAACCTAAAGCTTGCGACGACTCTGGTTCAAATTGCAGTGATGAATCATTTAATTGTAATTTTGACAAAGCTTCTCGAAAATCTTCAAAATCATCTGATGATACAGGGAAAAGCCCGGCAAAGACTTTAGGTTGAACTTTCATAAATCCTTCAACAGCTTTTACACAAGGATTTTTGGTTGTCGTTATTGTATCCCCAACAGGTGCACCATGAATATTTTTAATACCAGCAACAAGATAACCGACTTGACCGGCACTAAGCGTATTATGTTTTTGCTTCTTAGGGGTGAAAACACCAATTTCATCAACTTTATGTGATACCCCTGTTGACATAATTTGGATACTGTCTCCTGTATTTAATTGCCCGTCAAAAATTCTAATTAAGGAAACTACACCTAAGTAATTATCAAACCATGAATCAATAATTAAAGCTTTTAAGGGGCCTTCAGGATTGCCTGTTGGAGGAGGAATACGTTTGATTAAAGTCTCAATCAGATCGGGGACTCCCACACCTGTTTTAGCTGAAACACGGTTAGCATCAATAGCTTCCAAACCAATTAAATCTTCAATTTCTTCTATCACTCTTTCTGGTTCAGCTTGCGGCAAGTCAACTTTATTAAGAACAGGGACAACTTCCAGGTTTAAGTTAAGAGCAGTATAACAATTAGCCATTGTTTGCGCTTCCACGCCTTGAGCTGCATCAACAACTAATAAAGCGCCTTCACAAGCATATAAAGAACGCGAGACTTCATAGGTAAAATCAACATGTCCAGGGGTATCAATAAAGTTAAGCTGATATGTTTGGCCATCCTGAGATTGATAATCAAGAGTAACAGCTTGAGCTTTAATCGTAATACCGCGCTCACGTTCAATATCCATACTGTCAAGAACTTGGTCTTTCATTTCACGCTCATTCAACCCTTGGCAAAGCTGAATTAATCGATCGGATAATGTCGACTTGCCATGGTCAATATGAGCAATGATAGAGAAGTTCCTGATATTATTCATAAAAATTAATCCTTGAGGCAAAATATCTTTAACAAGATATAAAATAAAACTGCACTTTATATCAAATGCAGTAACGACGGTAACAATATTAAATGATATTTTATGGGGGGTTGAGTTAAATGGCAAGAATGTAGCTAAAAAATCTTTAAAGGCAACCTCTATAGGATCACTTTATAATAGAGCGCTGAAGAAAAAAATCCTGATTGATCGAAAACTCAACATGATGTTGGATAAGAAAGGGGCCAGTGACCACGAGCGAACTATAAGATTCATGAATCTGTGATGAAGGTAAGAGCCTGTCTTCACCTTGGTTCAGCTGATCTCTTGGGACACAAGAGTTACGTCAAGAGTTCCCCTGAAGCTAGAGTTGCCAATCCAACTGCTTCAGCCAGAAGTCGATCTTCATGTTGCTGAAGATGGATCGCAAAAATAAGCCCCCACTACTAGCGATTGCTTGTACAGTATGAGTGGAGGGTAAATATCATTTTTAAGATAAATTTTTGATTTTTAATAGTTCTTTTACTTTTCTCGCACAAAAGCCTCCCCCGTCAACCGGAGGTTCAGTAAGAG
>RFNU01000245.1 GCA_009927065.1 bacterium
ATCTTCGAGTTGCATCGCAATGTCCAATAAAGGATGATGAGTGATGTTAAGCTCAGCCAGCACTTCATGACATGTTTGACGCATGATTTTTGCGCGAGGATCAAAATTTTTATAGACTCGATGACCAAAGCCCATCAATCTGAAAGAGTCATTTTTGTCTTTTGCTCGAGCAATAAATTCAGGAATACGACTTGGGTTGCCGATTTCACGAAGCATCTTCAAGACAGCCTCATTTGCTCCGCCATGTGCAGGCCCCCATAATGCAGCGATACCAGCTGCTATACAAGCGAAAGGATTTGCACCGGAAGATCCGGCCATGCGTACTGTAGATGTTGATGCATTTTGCTCATGATCTGCATGAAGAATAAAAATCTTCTCCATAGCATTCACTAAAATAGGATTAGGACGCTTGAGATTGCCAGGAACTGCAAACATCATATACAGAAAGTTTTCTGCATAAGACATATCATGTTGTGCATAGATAAAAGGTTGACCAATAGAGTACTTATAACACATTGCCGCAAGAGTTGGGATCTTGGCTATTAAACGAATAGCCGATAAACAACGATCTTCTTTTTTATTAATATCAAGAGCATCATGATAAAAGGCTGATAGTGCTCCGATGACACCGCATAGAACGGCCATCGGATGAGCATCACGGCGAAATCCATTGTAAAAATTTCTTAATTGTTCATGAACCATAGTGTGCATTGAAATCTGATGTTGAAAATCATCAAATTCTATTTGGGTTGGCAATGATCCCTTGAGAAGAAGAAAGGCTATTTCTAAAAAGTTACTTTTTTCAGCCAGCTGTTCAATAGGATAACCTCTGTAAAGCAATATCCCGGCATCTCCATCAATATAAGTGATGGATGATTTACAAGAAGCGGTAGATTTAAAGCCAGAATCATAAGTAAAATACTTTCCTGCAGAGCCTAATGATCCAATATCAACAACGGGTTGTCCCAGCGAACCTTCAAGAATGGGAAAGGTATACTCTTCTCCGCGAATGTTTAAATGCGCAGTGTCTTTATGTTCTTCAATCATAAGCAATCTTAGCTGTTTATATGGTAAGAATCCTAGCAGGCATTCTTTTAGAAAGAAAATTTTCAGAGAGCACACATAATAATGATATTTTTAAAGTAGCTGCTAAACTTTGTGTACTTAGCTTAAGCTGTATTTTTAACAAAGGAGTATACTGCTTTATGCATCGTCCTATATTTTTAAACTTATGGCAAATTCGATTGCCTTGGCCTGCATTGGCTTCTATTACTCATCGTATTGCAGGTGCATTTATGGCACTTTTTATACCACTGATTATCGCGTTGTTATTTTACTCTCTTGAGTCTGAAGATTCTTTTAATCATTTAATGAGTACCTTGCAAAAAGGGCTGCTGCTTCGAGTTTTTGTTACTCTTTATATATCGGCTTTAATTTATCATACCTACGCTGGCATAAGACATCTTTTAATGGATATCGGATTTTTTGGAACAAACGAACAAGCTTGTCTTTCAGCAAAAGTTGTTTTTGTGTTGTCTATCTTAAAGACCATATTTTTCATCGGCTGGTTTTGGGGTGTGATATGAGCGCATTATCTAAATGGTTGCTACAACGCTTGAGTGGCGTTTATTTTATTTTTTATTTCATACAAATTTTTATTGTTATGATCTTGCATGTCCATCATATAGATTATCACTTTTGGCTATCATTTATGCGTTCAACTTTTATGCAGCTAACAACGTCAATAGCTTTGTTTTTATTGTCTATTCATGCTTGGCTTGGTATGCGTATGATCGCAACAGATTACATCAAATGCACCGCGACAAGAATGATATTTCTTGCATCTTATTGGTTATTGTTAGCATTGTCTTTTGTTGCAGGCATTGCTCTTTTATGGAGATAAAACTCATGGCTCATCCTATTCCCGAACGTGTTTTTGATGCGCTTATTATTGGCGCTGGTGGTGCCGGTCTCAGAGCAGCATTACAACTTGTTAAAGCGAATCACCAAGTAGCTGTTGTTTCTAAAGTGTTTCCTACACGTTCTCATACCGTCTCGGCTCAAGGAGGTATTACAGCAGCTCTTGGTAATATTGATGAAGATAATTGGCATTGGCATATGTTTGATACCGTTAAAGGATCGGACTATTTAGGTGATCAAGATGCTATAGAGTATATGTGTCGTGTTGGTCCTGAGTGCGTTTATGAATTAGAGCATATGGGCTTACCTTTTTCTCGATTGGACAATGGAAAAATTTATCAAAGACCTTTTGGGGGACAATCAAAAGATTTTGGGAAAGGAGGTCAAGCAACACGCACTTCAGCGGCTGCTGACAGAACAGGCCATGCGTTATTACATACCTTGTTTCAGCAAAACTTAAAGCATAACACAATCTTTTTTAATGAGTGGATCGCTTTAGATTTAGTGATGAATGATCAACAAGAAGTTTGCGGTGTCACTGTTCTTTGCCTGGAGAATGGAGAAAGAATGTTTTTGAAAGCTCGCGCCGTTGTTTTAGCCACTGGGGGTGCCGGTCAAGTCTTTTCTTCAACAACAAATGCTTATATTAATACAGGCGATGGATTAGGCATGGCTCTTCGAGCTGGCATTCCTTTACAGGATATGGAAATGTGGCAATTTCATCCTACGGGGATCAGTGGTTCTGGCTGTTTGATTACAGAAGGAGCGCGAGGAGAGGGTGGTTATCTTGTGAATAAAAATGGAGAGCGGTTTATGGAGCGTTATGCTCCTCATGCTAAAGATCTTGCCTCAAGAGATGTTGTTTCTCGATCGATTGCAACAGAAATTCGTGAAGGAAGAGGGTGTGGATCTAAAGGGGATTATATTGAATTAAAATTGGAGCATTTAGGTGCAGATCTTATTAAGACAAGATTGCCAGGCATTAGAGAGCTGTCAATGACTTTTGCTAATGTTGATCCCGTTGAAAAACCAATTCCTATCGTACCTACTTGCCATTATATGATGGGAGGCATTCCGACTAATAAATATGGACAAGTCTTAACAGTGACAGACGATGGTGAAAAAGTTGTTTCAGGGCTTTATGCTGTCGGCGAATGCGCTTGTGTTTCAGTGCATGGAGCTAATCGTTTAGGTGGAAACTCATTACTTGATTTAGTTGTTTTCGGTCGAGCAGCAGGCCTTTTTATAACAGAGCAGTTAGCCCTGGAAAATAGTGAGCCTCTCGTTAAAGATATCCACATTGACAAAGCTTTTGACCGATTAAATGCTTGGGAACTTCAAACAGGGCCATATACTGTTGCTGAGATCAGAACACAAATCCAAGAAGTGATGCAAAATGATTTTGGTGTTTTTAGACAAGAAGATACAATGCATGCAGGTTTAAAAAAGCTTTTGCTTTTAAAAGAACAGATTAAACAGATTCAACTTCAAGATAAAAGCCAATATTTTAATACAGCACGTCTGGAAGCTTTAGAGCTCGATAATTTAATAGCAGTTTCTTTAGCAACAGCATACAGTGCGATTGAAAGAAAAGAATCACGAGGCGCTCATTTCCGCAATGATTATCCTCAACGTCATGATCAAGCTTGGTTAAAACATGTTGTTTGTTTTGCTGACGGGAATATTCGTTATAGAAATATTAATTTTACTCCTGTGCTTGTTGATGCATTCGAACCTAAAGCGCGTACTTATTAAAAGGAACAAGTGAATGAAGTTTTATCTTTATAGATGGCAAGAAGGTGATAAAACACCGCGTATGCAAGAGTATGATGTCGACATAGAGAAACATCGTTGTGTTATGTTACTTGATGTGTTAGAAGTTATTAAAGAAATTGATCCGACTGTATCTTTTAGACGATCATGTGGAGAAGGCGTTTGTGGTTCAGATGCTATGAATATTAATGGTAAAAATGGCTTGGCGTGTATTACTGAATTGAAAAATCTTAAAGAGCCTGTTTTTATAAGACCATTACCATCCATGCCAGTGATTAGAGATTTAGTTGTTGATTTACAAGAGTTCTACAATCATTATAAAAAAATACAACCTTTTTTAGAGCCTCAACAGACTCAACCAACTGGTGAGAGATTACAAAGCCCTCAAGAGAGAGACAAACTTGATGGTCTGTATGAATGTATTTTATGTGCATGCTGTACAAGCTCTTGTCCTTCATATTGGTGGAATCCAGATAAATTTCTTGGGCCTGCGGCATTGTTACAAGCAAGTCGCTTTATTTTAGATTCTCGCGATGATAAAACAAGAGAACGTCTTGAACAGTTAAATGATGCCTATGCATTATTTCGATGTCATAGCATTATGAATTGCGTTGATGCTTGCCCTAAAGGATTAAATCCTAATAAAGCTATTCATGCGATTATTAGTGAGATGGTGAAAAAAGATATTTAAGCC
>RFNU01000228.1 GCA_009927065.1 bacterium
CATTCTTTTATTTTTGGCGGCAAATCTTTGAAAACATTTAATATTGTATGAAATAAGAAGGATGCTTATGAGTCTAATCATGGTCGGTATGAGCCATAAAAAAACGCCATTAGATATTCGTCAAAAATTTTATTTGCATGACCCTACTATTTTGGACGCTTTACACTGGTTTACTCTTCATCATCCTCAATCAAATATCATTATCCTTTCTACCTGTAATCGTATTGAGCTTTATGCTTATAAAATCAATAAAGAATATCTTTATTCATGGTGGGCAAATGCTTGCGGTGCAGACTTGTCCATCCTGAAAACACATAGCTATAGCTACGAGAATCTCGAATTAATACGACATCTTTATGAAGTTGCTTGTGGATTACAATCAATGGTTATAGGTGAACATCAAATTTTAGGGCAGTTGAAGCATGCCTACTCACTGGCTCAAAGCGTTAAATGTTTAAAAAATCCTTTTAACCGTCTTTTTGAGCATTGCTTCTTTACAGCAAAATCAATACGAGCTAGCTTTATGCAAGAGTTGATAGTCCCTTCTTTAGAACAAAGGGTCATCACGATTATTCAACGACGTCAACCTAAAAATATTTTATTAATAGGTGCAGGACAAACAATGCATCTTGTTTTAAAAAAACTAGAACACCTCAATCATCCTTCCATTACCTTATGCAATAGAACTGATGTCAAAGCGGCAACACTTGCAGATATTTATCAATGTCGCTATAGATCTTATGATCAGTTAAAAAGTGCAATTGCCGAAAGTGATTGCATTGTTATTGCCACATCCAGTCACACACCTTTACTAACATCCGAAGACTTTAGGGATGCGCTCTCTCGTACAATTATTGATTTGTCTGTCCCGGCTAACACATGTCATTCATTGTTAGAGCGTAAAGAAATCGAACTTATCAGAATAGATGCTCTACAACATCATGAAAATGAGGATATGATTAAACATTCCATCATATTAAAGAAAGCCCATCAGGCCCTCACTCAGGCGATCGAACGTTTTAACCATTGGTTAGCTACTCATAGCAAAAGAGAAGAGGTTAAAATCTATAGAAATACAATGCAGCTTGAACAAAAAAAGCTTGAATTAGCTGCATTAAAGAAGCTGAGTGAAGGGGAAGACCCAGCTTTAGTGCTTAAAGAATTTAGCTATAAATTGACACAAAAACTCTTGCATCAACCATCATTAGCATTAAAAGAATGTGAACTACCCGCCCATGAATGAGTGGCTTCCCATTAAATGACAGCAACACTGTGCTGCCGCAATATTAAAAAAGTACCACTGACTGATCTTAAGTAGCTATACTCATTACAGAGTCAGTAAAAATCGATGATAATAGATCTGCCCATTGGATTCATGATCGTTGATTGATTCATCATGGCAAGCAACGGTCTTTAACACGAGTTTGGCTCTTAATAAAAAAACAATAACATTCTTATGCATCCCAAGGATTAAAAAGTTCCAGTCCTGGAATATTAATAAAATCTTTCAGGTTGCGCGTTACAAGTTTATGATTGTGCACCAATGCGGAAGCAGCGATTAATCCATCGACAGCAGGGATAGTGCTCTTTGCACTGATAAAACCCCATTTGTCACAAATAGCACTATCTATATCAACAATTCGACCTAAAAATGCTTGGGGTAAATGCATCTCAAGCCAATTCGTAATAAATTGCCGCTTTTTAGAATCAGGCAGCTTTTCTACACCCTTACGAATTTCACCTAATGTTAGAACGCTTAAAAAAAACATACTCATATTTAATGATTTAAACCAAGCTACAACATTAGGATGGGGCTCTGCTTTAATAATTTCGGAAATAACATTCGTATCCAAAAGATAACTCATAAATCAATTCTCCTTCCTTCTGAACGATCTCTTGATGGGATAGTTAGTCCGCAAAGAGGAGAATTCCTAAAATAAGCAACAATATCCTGGTCAGCATTTGTTAGCTGATTATATAACTCTATGCTTATGAGTATGACTTCGGGTTTATTATGTTTAGAAATAATTTGAGGGGATTTTTTAGCTTGATTAACACATTCGGTTAAGCGCGCTTTTGCTTGCTGTAATTGCCAAGTTTGCATAAATGTTCGTAAATAAACTAGTCATACTAGTCATTATAGTGCTGGTTATTAATATTGTAAAGGCCTGTCACTAAAGCTAAAGCATCTAGCTAACGTTAGTAAATTACTCTTGGGAAGGGCCAAGTCTCCGAGAACTCTAACTGTATAGATAACGCAGTGCGGAAATTTGATCAAAAATTTTCGGTTCATACTGTTCCATACTCCATCATGAGTCCTATCATTTTTAATCTTCTAGCAAATCACTCTAGTATTCTTGTTTTTCCAGCATGTTTTAGAAGTTTTTCATCAAAAGTGCTTGCTAATGCTGAGGAGAGCGAAAAACAAATTAACCAATCGATAAAAATATCAGCTCAAGGCCGAGAACTTGCCTGACCCACCGCTGAAAGAAGAGTATTGAATGAGCATTTTAATCAAAATATTCCAATAACATTATGAAAAATATTCATAAAATTAGAGATAATGCAATCATTTTGGCTAAAGAATCTATGGGTTTCGCCGTTAACATGATACACTAGCGCATTATAATACATCGAATAAACGTACAGCTTTTATGTTATCCGCAACACTCCAAGGAAAAATTTTAAATCTCTACGAACGTTATCAAGAAATTGAGATTTTATTAGGCTTACCTGAAACACTTAACGATCCCAAACGTTTGGAAAAACTTTCAAAAGAATATTCTGAATTACAACCATTAGTACTGTTGCATCGACAAACCCTTTCTCTTCAAGATCAAATACAAGAATCAACCGCTCTCCTTAATGAGCCTGAATTTCAAGACATAGCTCGCTGCGAACTGAATGATCTCAAAGATCGGATTGAACAGACTTATCAAGAAATAAAACTTGCATTGATTCCCACCGATCCGCTCGATGATAAAAATATTTATTTAGAAATTCGTGCAGGCGCAGGTGGTCAAGAGGCTTCATTATTTGCCGCTGATTTACTCCGTATGTATTTACGTTACGTTGAAAAACAACGTTGGTCTTATCAAATCGTATCAGCCAGTGAATCTGATTTGGGTGGTTATAAAGAGATTGTTGTGAAAATCAATGGTAATGGCGTTTATTCTAAATTCAAATTTGAATCTGGTGGACATCGTGTTCAACGCATTCCGGTAACAGAGGCACAAGGACGCATTCATACCTCTGCCTGTACAATAGCGATTCTTCCTGAAATGGATCAAATCGTTGATTTTGAGATCAACCCTTCTGATTTAAGAGTCGATACTTTTCGCGCTTCTGGAGCTGGCGGACAACATGTTAATAAAACAGACTCTGCTATTCGTATCACCCACTTACCCACAGGTGTTGTTGTTGAATGTCAAGAAGATCGTTCTCAACATAAGAATAGAAGCAAAGCAATGTCCTTGCTCAAGAGCAAACTTTTAGCGTCTCAACGCGACAAACAACAAAAAGAACGCTCTTCACTGCGTCATGAGCTAGTAGGCAGCGGCGATCGCTCCGAACGGATCAGAACATATAACTTTCCGCAAGGAAGACTCACCGATCATCGTATTAACTTAACACTTTATAAGTTAGAAGATATTTTAGAAGGAAACTTAGAGGATGTTATTCAGCCTTTAGCGCATGAGTATCAAGCATCTTTACTCTCAGAGCTTGAGTCGAAATCACAATGAATTGGGATTGGGTAGTACAGCAACAAAAACTTTATCCTGGGTTAAAGTGGCAAGATTTGCAGCAGCTTTGGCAGCATTACAAAGGAGAAATCTTGCTTCTTAATGATGCCTGTGAAAAACTGCATCAAGGCAAACCAATAGAATATCTTTTAGGCTGTGCATCTTTTGGACCGTTAACCCTAGCGATTTGCGAACCTTTACTCATCCCTCGTCCTGAAACATGGGATTGGATTGAACAGTTTTTACCAACGGTCCAACCCAAAAATGTTCTAGATCTTGGATGTGGCCCTGGTACATTAGGTACTGCACTTGCTTACTTTCATCCTCATCAGTCTGAATTAACTTCTGTTGATATTAACCCTATTGCCCTAAAGCAAGCTGAAAAAAACCTTTTGGATCGACCTTTGCTTAAAAAAACTTATATTCAATCGGATTGGTTTAAGCAGATCAGTACAAATCAAAAGTTTGATCTGATTATGAGCAATCCCCCATACTGCGCAGAAGAAGAGCGATCATGGATGGATGCTCCTGATGAAGATTATCAGGCTCTTTTTGCCGGCATGGGTGGATTAGAAGCCTATCATATTATCCTCAAAGATGTTTTTAATTATCTGAATTCAAATGGAGTTGTCATTTTTGAACATGGAGCAAGTCAAGGTGGGGCTTTAATCCAGCTGCTTCAATTCGCTAAAATCACCCATTGGACCCAATGGTATGATAAAATGGGTGCATGGAGAGCTACATCTTTTAGGAAGCCATAATGGCTCAATCATCGCCTATTTTTTTTCTTGAAAAGCTGAGTAATCAAGCAGATCTTCTTATTTTGCCAGAATCTATCACACATCATCTCAGAGTGCGTCGTGAGCTCGATATAGGATTTAAACTCACATTAAGTGATGGTACTCTTTATACAAATGCTCACATAGAAAATATCACTAAAAAAGCAGTTTATGTTCGATGTGAACTGATACAATATGTTTCCCCCAAAACAACATCAATTCATCTGTATCAAGCGGTTTTAAAACCCGATGCTATGGCTTGGGTTTGTCAAAAAGCTACAGAAATAGGTGTGAGTTCTATTCACCCCCTCTTGACTGAACGCTCTCAACATCATCATTGGACAGCAAAAACTCATGAGCATCTGCGGAAAATCATTGAGTCTGCAGCAACACAATCTCATCAATTACAACTCCCAGTATTAGCCCCAGTATCAACATTAGACCAAAAAGTCTGGGCTGATAAACATACTTGGTTTGTCGCTGAGTTTGGAGGCAGTCGTTGGCCAAGAAGCGCACCTAAACAACCCTTAGGGATTTTAATTGGACCCGAAGGGGGATGGAGCAAAAAAGATGTAGAATCTTTTCCTGCTCATGTGCATAAAATAGAACTCACATCATCAATTTTACGCGCAGAAACTGCTGCGCTTGTTTGTTTAAGTCTCGCTTTTTGCACATGATCTTACATTGGATTATGCATCCTTATAGCTCTAGCTTAAAACCAGGGCAATGGTTTACCTTTGAATACAAAGGAAGGATCCTCGAAGCTTATCCTATCGAAAGTCAATCATCAATGGCTCTTTGTGTTTGTGCTGAGCATTTAGAGTCTCGCTTTATCAAAGACATTTCATTGACAGGAAACCCTTGGCCTCGATGTTTTAATGAACAGTTTATTATTATTGGTGAAAATGTGTTTTATCAAGGGATACACTGGGCTCCTTCTATCCGACCAGATCAGATGATTATTTTTGAGGCGCCTTCAACTCATCCTTTTGGCTATATTCCCTCAACTTTTCTTCATATGGGTTCAGTTTTACTTCCGCATGAAATAGCGGCGCTATCTTTTTTGGAAAACAAAGGAGTTGCCTCTCGTATTATTGACATTAGTAAAATTGGATGTATATACTCTCTTAATGATTTTATATCACGTTTTGAAACAAAACGTTACGTTCAGATACACCATTAAACCTGCTATGAAGTATTGTGCTTGTTTAGGGAAGAATCTATAATTTTATGATCTTGTTTGATATTTTTCTAACTGTTGGCGAAGTTATACTTCTTCATTATAATTTTGATAAAATGTAGTATTTATAAAAACTATCAGGGGCTGGCATTGAAATTTAGACATGGTTTTCTTATTGCTACCTCAGCGCATCGTGAGCACCCTTACGCGCAAAGTGTCCTGTATATTTGCGAACATACACCTCAAGGATCGCTGGGTTTAATATTAAACAAACACATGGATCTTTCTTTGGCGGATTTAACCAAGAATTACACCGTGGCCGGTATGCGAACACGTGTTTTTTTAGGCGGAGTGACGCAATCTCAAGAACGAGGATTTGTCCTTCACCGAAATTTAGGTCGATTTTGGCAAGGCACAAGTCAACTTGCAACCGATCTTTTCTTAACTACAACAAATGATATTTTAGAAGATATTGGTTATTTTGCTGAAAATGACTATAGAGTCTTTCTGGGCTACACAGGTTGGCAAGCCGGTCAGTTAGATGATGAAATTACTAAAGACTATTGGTTCTTTATTCCTTATCATTCAAAATTGATTTTTTTAAAACCAGAAGATCTCTGGATGGAATGCTATAAGCGCTTAGGGTTTCAACCAGAACAAATAGTGTGCGTCGATCCTGGCCTTAACTTAATACATTGAGTCTAACAAAATGAATATCTTAGGATTGGATTTTGGTACAAAAAAAATTGGTATTAGTCTTGGCTCCAGTATATCCCGAACTGCACGCCCTTTAACTATACTGAGTGTGAATGATCAGCTTCAAACCACTCTTACTTCCTTAATAGAGACTTGGCGTATTCAGCGCATTGTGCTGGGCGATCCTGGTGATTATCCAAACAATAAAAATCTTAATGACTCGATTGATCTTTTTATAAAAAATATATTAACGCCCTACAATATCACCATTATTCGCTGGACTGAAGAAGGCTCTTCTCAAGAAGCTCAGTCCTTGCTTAAAGAGTATCCAGCAGCATCGCGCGATGCGATAGCTGCTATGTTGGTCTTGCAATCCTATTTAGACACCTTGTAAAACGACCCTTTTTTAAGGCTTTTTCTTTATTGCTGATAAAAATCTTGCAGCTGCAGCAAAAGTCTCCCCTATCACAGGATACCTAAAAAGAGGTGGTCCTGATAACGCATAGGTTAAACAACTTGCAACCAGAAGCCCAGCGGCAACTAAGAACGTTGATAGATTATGATTGATTTTTTCACACATATCAGTTGTTATAGGTTGGTTATACGGATTGGTTATACTTGGTTTTGCAGAACGGACTAATGATTTTCCATCATCAACTGCTAGGATAGTTCCTGAAGGTTTCGGAGTAAAGCTCAACGAAACTCTAGGCCCCATAGCAACAGTAGAATCTGCTTCTCTTGTAGGCAAAGGATTAAAGACGTCGTTGAGAGTTAATTCACCGTTTTCTACTTGCTGTTTAATAGATTGTATTTTTTCTCGATCTTGGTCGGGCTGGATAATAATATTGTCCCGGCTTATCCCTGCACTCAGACAATCTTTTTTATATTTGTGCCTTGCTAAAGCATCATTAAAATCAGTTGAGACTGCATTATCAGCTAAATATGCCTGAGTAATCTCATGTATATTTGTATTAAGAAGGGGTCTTCCTCCGAATAACCTAATAAAATAATGATAAAGAGAAGATACAAGACTATTTATTGCATTCTTAATGCTATCGACAAAGTTTAGCGCTGATAAAGGTTCTGGCTGAAGATAAAGACTATAGAAATTGTTCTTATCCTCTTGTGTTGCAAATCTTATAATATAATCAACAAGTTCTACTGATGGCCGATCTCCTTGATAATCACCAACAGACACTCGAGTCAAAGCTTCTACTGAAAATTTACAAGAGACCTGTTTCGGTCCGTCACCATTTTCTGATTCTGTTTGTAAATCAATAATTTTATCAAAAAACTCAATTTGTCTATATTCAAAAGCATTTGTTTTACTACAGTCTAAATATGCATAACGCCCAAAAACTCCCTTTCCGTCAGATCCCATTGCAGGAATACTTAGCATATTGCCATTGGTATTATTAACAAGATTAAGAACCACACCGGAATCATCTTTGAAACCACCTTGATGAAAATATCTAACAAAATATTCTTGCAATACAGGGTTTTTAATAAGCTCTATAGCATCTGTATTACGACCATAAATTGAGGGGGCTGTGGATGTACTAAATTTTATAAAATCATCATTTTCAATTAAGATTTTGGCTATCTCTTCATCACTACTTTGGGATGCTACGCTTTCTCTTACGATTTTATCCATCAGGACATCATTGCTCAAAATACTTTCCAATCCTTGTAGATCTGAGGAGCTGAACAAGGCCTGCTTATAATCTGTTAAAGAAAGAGCTTTTATTTTTTGTAATAAAGTGTGTTGATTGGGATATTGTTGAATATCAGTATTTTTTAATCTTTCAAATTCTGCACTATCAAGCTTGCTCAGTGCGCAAATGCTATCTCTATAATTGAGAATTCGTTCTTTATTAGATTGGATAAAAGCTGCAATATGTTCGTCAGAAAGATTTTTTATAAAATAAGTGGGCTCACCATCAGAAAGACTAACTGTTAGGCTAGTTATGCGCCTGGCATCATTTTCAAAATTATCTTTTGCAGCATCCAAAGAATCTCTAGATTGTGCACTCATGTACGTAGTAGGATGATTAAGATCGCCTTTTTCGCTTTCTGTAGGTGCTCCCTTGTTTCTTAATATATTCAAATCTCTTAGAAAAGCCCTATTCAACCGTACTGATAAATTATCTGAAGGCATGTTGTACTCAAAAATTTTTCCTCTTACGGATGTTAACGACTCAACCTTGATAATCTTT
>RFNU01000081.1 GCA_009927065.1 bacterium
TTGGTTAAAGAACCCAACAAACTTGCCTAGACCAGTTCCGAACATTATATAAAGAGCAAGAAGTTTAGGCCAATGGTCTCCTAAAAATCTACCAATTGCTTTGATTTTGTCCTGATTTTTAGAATCACTAAACCAATCCAAGAGTTTAATCAGTGCTCTTCCGACAAAAATAGCAACAAAGAAATCAATAATTCTATCAAGTAAAGATTTAATGGGAGCAATAATCTTTTCTGCTGCCTTAATTGCAAACTTAAATCCCTTCTCTAATCTTGATTCTTTTTCACCTCTCTGTCCTGCTTCTCCAGCAATTCTAGACTTTTCTGCAGAATCCTTTGCAAGTTTATTTTGACTCGTAAGACTTTTAATTATTTCAGCAAGAGCATCAATAATTTCTTTTATATCTTCACCCCCAGTCATCTTATCAGGAGCAGGAGGAAGTGCTAATTGTGGTTTTCCTATAAGTGACTTTTGTTTTCCTAAATTAATTCCAACTGCACTTCCTTTTTTAAAACTATCTGCCGTAATTTTTTTAACCCTAAACCTACCTTTCTTTCCTCTAATCTTTTTATATTCATTCGTAAGAAGTTCTGCCTCTTCAGTGGGAATTTGAGTCTTTGCCATTCTGGCAGCAATCAGTTTCTCCTTTAGAAGAGACGCATATGTATCATAATCAATATCAAAAACATATTCAAGTCCCAGAAGTCTTAAAATTCTTTCGTCAATTTGTTCATCAACAAGATCTTCACCGTCTCTTTTAACGGGAACTATTGATCCTCCTGTTGGTGATTGATTATCCATTTTGTTGTTGTTTGAGTTTTTCTTCTTCTAAATGTTGTTTTAATAATTCAACGTAAATATCTCTTTCCCAAGGTATCATATTTTCAATTTCTGTAAGAGAATATTTATGATACTGCATTAGGGCAAAGTTAAGACGAAAATAATTCTCAAGGTCCATATGGACCAGGGCTATGCGAAAAAACTTGCTAACCCTTCTAAAACAACTTCACTTTCAACTTCGGTCTTTGGATTTGTAACTTTGATTTTATGAGAAAGTTTGGGCATAGTCTCAAAGAATTTTTCAATTTGCTTAAACTGCGAAGAATTTAATTGCTCTAAAAAGTCAATTAGTTCTTTTTTGGTTACATCAGCAGCAATCCACACTTCTTCTTCGGTATAAATTTTATCAATACAAGAAGAAATCAAATCAAAAGATTGATCCATCGTATTATCATTTTTAAAATCAAAGTTAGTCTTAATAAATTGCTCCAGAGATGGATACTTCATTTCCATCATAATTGTAGAATCAATCTTAATTTGATTGGTATGATCTTCGTTCTTTTGAACCTTAATTGAATCCAAATCAATCTTTACAAGAGTATTTGTTTCTTCATCATCAGGACAGATAATATTCACTTCAATCTCTTCTCCTACAGATTTACCACGAATATTTAAGAACAAGTATTCAATATCAAAAGTTGGAAGTGATTCTACTTTAATATTTTTAGTCAGAATACAACTCTTAATGACAGTTTTAATTGCAGTAGTAATTTGTTTTGTATCTTCACTTTCTAGTGCAATCAACAGTACTTTTTCTTCTTTAACAAGAAAGGGTCTGTATTTAATTGATTCACCAGTAGAAGGCAACTCAAGTTCGTAAATCGGTGTCGTGGGTTTTGGTAAAGGCATAATGACCTATAGAATTTCAGTTATGATTATTTAGATTAGAATATTGGAGGTATACTTGAACTTGTTCCGAATTGAGCGTTCTGTAATGACAGTGCTTCTGTATTTAAAATATCTTGTGCTTCAATTGCATCCCGTTGTGCAGATGTAAGTGCTTGTGCTCCATTTGGAGATCTTGATGAAGACTCTGGTGTAGATGGGTAATCTTTATCCCCGACATAATATCGAATATAACTAAAGGATACGGTACATTTTAGTAATGAAGATGCATCATAAGAAACTGGCATTGATGTGACTGCTATTGGATATGAATTCACAAAATTATAAATTAAAGTATTGCCCTCGTGATCAGCACTCTTTTTATTTTTTGAAGTTCTTTCAAATTT
>RFNU01000079.1 GCA_009927065.1 bacterium
ATTATCAGTATTATCAGTATCAAATGGAGGAACTGGTGAGATTGCATATCGATTCATAAACTTGGACCAAGCAGTTCCTGCAGATACTTCACCTGTGGTGCGTACAACTGGATACCATTGGTCTTTTGATGCAGCAGATGAATTTGTTAGTGCAGATGTGGTATTAACCCCAAATGCATCTAAAATATATTTACTATAAGCACTTAAAGCATCATTATACAATCCAGGTACTTTTACATCGACCTTATTATAATCTGTTTGAGATGTTGTCGTAAAAATTGGTTTACCGTCCAGTATTCCATAATACCAAACATTACTTTGATTATTTGAGTTTATTGCGCTAACTTTATCCCCAGGTTTTAGTTGTGAAATGGGTGATTTTGACGTAGAAGATGAATTATTAGAGGGAAATCTTGTTGACCAAATTGGATTTGGAGGACATCTTCCAGTTTGAACTGGTATTGGTTCTTTTGGAACAGGAAGTGGTGGTGCATCAATAGTTACCGAAATTCCCATTGGATTTTCATTAAAAGATTTTGGAGATACAATTCCTCCAGTTACGGATACAGATGTAGTCTCAATATTAACTGCAAGAATCATTGAGTTTCCTGAAGCGATTGTTCCAACATCAAGCTGTTCTAATTCTGCACGAATTGTATAGTTTCCTTTTTCGAATGTATAAATATTATCTAAATCTGGATTTCTTTTTCCTGGGGCATAAAAACCTTCTTTACGAATTAAAGTTTCTATGTTTTTGATTGAATCTGTAATATAAAGAGAAACATTATCATCTACAGCAATTTGAATTCTATAATTACCAGTGATCGGAAAGTTTATATTATTCCAAATAATAGTATGAGTTCCTGCGTATGAAAATGATACTGCTGCATTGGAAATATTGGTGGCAGTGGCATTAAATGCATCAAGAATATATCTGTTATCGAGACTGAATGGATCGTTATAACTTCCAGGTTTACTTGTATCTATTGAATTATAATCTGATTGACTTGATGTTGTAAAAACTGGTCCAGTTTGAGTCAACCCATAACGCCAAACTTGATTGTTTATGGTAACACTAGCACCAATTGTTGGTAGAAAAATAGGTGAAGTATCAAAAGGACATACACCATAACGATCAATTAATCCAGAGGTTAATGATGCTGTTGGATTTGTTCTCCAAAGAGTACGATTTGCCTTTGAGATATAATCGACGGTATTGAAAATATTTTGATTTTGAATCGTAGATGGTGCCGATGCTTTTGGAACATCCACAGGTTTTTTATTTTGTTTTCTTTCAACTTCTAAAATTGGAGAGTTTAATAAATCAATACGAATATTGTGTGAACCTTTTGTTAATTTTTTGTTTATTGGTTTTATAGTATCATTAAAACTTCCAAGATCAAATAGTTTTTGATTATCAACGTATAATGATGCTACATTATCACATAATCCTCTAAAGATATATTCACCATCGTGTGGGAAATTTACATCCCAATTAAAAACAAAAAGTTTTCCTGCTTCATCAGTTCCACTTACATTTGATGGTGGAACAGGTGAAATTGCATATGCATTCATAAATTCATTCCACCTAGAGTCTGTTACGACATATGCAACGTCATATTTTTTACCTGGAGCAGTAATTGATTTTGGTGGAGTTGATTTTGTCGTCCAAAATGGATTACTTAATTTTGAAAGTGATTTTTGATATGCAAGAATCTCATTACGAATGGGATCTCCACCAATTTTTGTATAAGATGAAGGTTCCCAAGGTCCTAAATCTTCACCATTAGGTCCCCAATTTCTACCATATCCAACAGTAGTATCTGGACAAATTTCATAATCTTCAAAATCATCTTCATTGTCAAAAGTTTCATATGTTTCTACAACTTCACCAAGTTCAGAAACTAAAACAGCACCACTTCCATATTGACATTCATCAATTGCTCTTACTAGGGGAGGATATCGATATCCAAATCCACCCGTAATTATATCAATAGCAAGAATTTTACCATCTATTCCTACAATTGCATTTGCCTGAGCACCAACACCACCACCACCTATGAACTTAATTTTTGGTGGTCCATCATCACATTTTTTACGAGTTTGAATTCCAGTACAATCAGTTTTATCAGAAACAAGAGATTCTGGAACAAGAGCATTGATTTCATTAATTTTTAAATACTTGACTGAATTTTTTGCATCTTTAAAAATAAAAGTAGTTCCAGGATTATTTTTTGCACGTTCATTTGCCTCACAAACACTAACATCTACAACATATCCTAAAACGGGATCGATAAGTCCAACTTTAATATCATCTTTTGAAACATCTTTAAAGATTGTTTCAATTAAGTCATTGATTCTTTTACTTTTACTATCATATGATAAACCAAGAGTGAGATTTCCAGTTTTTCCCCCTATGGTTTTTTTTCCAAGGTCTATGGACTTACTAATTGGAGTTGATGGTGAAGTAGAAGATTGTGTTGATGGTGAAGTAGACGATGAAATAGTATTAGAAGTTGAACTTTGGGGGAAAAATGCATTTAAAATTACTTCAGAATCTTTCGATATTGAAGGGTTTGCGATACTACCAGCATTAATATAGATGCCTGACTGCTGTTTAAGAGTGTCAATACTATCATAACTAGGTAATTTTTGTTCTGTATAAAAATTACCTTTTTCGTTTGTTTTTGGATCTATTGATGTTCCAAAATAAAAAACTCTTCCATCTGGAATTTTAACGTTAGCACCAGGCTTTAATGCACCTAAAGCTTTTACTACATCGTTAATATCAAGTGGATTAAAATTTGACATTATTTAAAATTCTTACTTTTTTTCTTTCATACACTTATTTAGTTGATATTATAGAAATTAAAATTTTTTATGCATTAATAATGGCACCAGTTATTCCCAAATCACGTCTTGTTCCTTGAGGAAGTTGAACCCCTTGCTGATCTAGAGCAGGGTTACCAATATTAAGAAAATCGTTGATTGCTGCGGTTGGTTGTGCATATGGGATTTCGGGTGATGGAGTTATTGGTGGTGGATTTTGTGCTGCAGTTGCAATAGCAGGAATATTTGGTTCTTCCGTTTCTTCGGATCCACCAGAACCTTCGTGTATAGTATAATAATCAGATGCAGGACAACTTAATCCCAAATCACAACCAAAAATATTCACTTTTAAATTTGTAAAATTCATTGCAGCAGTTAAACTTCCAGAAAGTCCACTCACAATTCCAGTGATGTCTGGAATTGATCCACTTATATCGGATAAAAGTTCCTGAATGTCCTCAAGAAAATCAGTTGCACTCTTGAGAGAATTATCAATCCCTTCAACAATTGTTGGAAGATTGAGTGCAATCATTTGCCCCGTTAAAATTTCAACAGAACAAATCGGAGTTACTGTGGTATATCCATTTGCAATTATAGTTTTTAGATCTAATTTAGAACTTGATGCCTGATCGTTTAAAAATCCCTGAACCTGTCCACAGAGTCCATTTGTAATTTTACTGAATAAACAACAAATTAATTCAGTAATTTTTTCACGAATATCAAAAAACTTAAATCTTAAGTTTGGTGGTATTATATCAACTGCTTTTGCAAGAGCACAGTTTATGATTTTAAGAACGTATTCTAAAATCTTATCAAAAATAATTTTTAGATATTTTGCAATAGTGCAGGCAACATCTGCAATTAGTTTTTGTATGTCACTAATAATATTTGAAACAGCATCAATATAACTTTGTGCTGTTTGCAGAACACTATCAATTTTTTTTGCAAGATCATCAATTATGGTCTGAATTGCCTTTAATGCAGATCCAACCATATCACACGGATTTAAAAGGATAATTTTTTCTCGATATGCATTATTTCTTTGCACATCGGCAACAGACATAAGATGCGGATTATCTGGTTGCTCAATCGTTGCTCCTGGTTGTGTAGGAGAAGTTGGTGATTGAGATTCTGCTGCTTCTGCTTTTGTTGCGGCAATTGTTCTTTCTATAACTAATGCTTCTGTTGCTTCTTTTGATAAACCTCTTGCTGCTGCTTCTGCTCTTGCAGATTGTGCGGCAGCAAACTCTCTTTTAGTTGGAGGTCTTGATGGGTCCAAACCTTTAGCGCCCGTAGTTACACCAGATTTAGGACTTGCAGATGTTGATCCAGGTTTTTTTGTTACAAGTCCTTCAGTAGGAACTTTATATTCAATTGGATCTTTTCCTTTTGCGTATCCACTGGTTGCCGTAAAATTAGTCTTTGATGTCCCAATTTTAGTATTCAGCGCTGTCTGGGCATTATTACCGAGCACTCCCATAATTACAGGAACTTGTTGATCAGCACCATCTAAAAAGAAACCAAATACAAAGTTCCCTTGACGAAGTGCCGATGTTGCTCCAGCATTTGCCTGACCTCCACCCGCAGTCACAGGATACATTATCTGTGCCCAGGGAAGTTGATCTGAAGCAATAGTTTCTTCTTCTTGATCGTGAAGACCTATAATACGAACTTTATATCTTCTTCCCCATCCAGGAACACTATTTTTATCATCAAATTTAGTAGAAAT
>RFNU01000077.1 GCA_009927065.1 bacterium
CAATATAAACTGAATGTAGATGGAACATCAAGATTTATTGGTACTTCTACGTTTGATGAATCTGTCGTTGTCAAAGGTAATTTTATTTCGACTTCATTTAGTTTAGTTGGATCTGGAGTTTCATCAATTGTTGCTGGAGTTGTAACCGCACTTTATTTTTATGGCGATGGATCAAACATTACAAATGTAAATGTTTCTGCAGCTGGTTGGACAAATGTTGGTGGAATACTTTATAATACTTTATTGGGAAATGTTGGAATTGGAACTTCTGTTTCAGGATATCCTCTCGAAGTTGGTGTGGTTGGATCATCATCCACTTCACTTTATGTAAATGGAATCGCAAAGTTTGTAGGAATTATTACTACAAACAATATCTATGTTGGAGGAGCAATCACTGCAACATCATATAATTTTGCAGGTGGAACAGGAAAAATTAATGCGGGCATTGTTACTTCAACAAATTTAAGTGTTGGAGTGGGGGGAACTGCTATTACAACTGTAAGCATTGGATCTTCAGTTGGAATTGGAACAACATCTCCTAGAGTAAAATTTGATGTTGAGGGACATACAAGACTTAAATCTTATTCAGAAAATGTTGGAACACTTACAATATCCTCAAATATTGTAACCATTGATCTCTCTGTTGCTCAAACTTTTAATCTTACTTTAACGTCAAATGTAAGTAGTTTTACATTAATAAATGTTCCAAACGATTCTTGTACATTTACTTTGAAAATAACTCAAGACTCTACTGGAAATCGCACAGTTAATATTGATACATTTAATGCATCTGATGGAGTCACCACAATTCCTGTTTATTGGCCTGGTGGTGGCGTATTACCTATTATGACTCCTACAGCATCATCAACAGACATTTATTCATTCAAAATATTTAATGGGTCAACCATCACATCCACAGGAATGTATGGTGCTGTTGGCGGTCAAAACTTTACATAAAAAAATAAATGGAGTACCTAAAACAAACAATTTTAGATTTAAATGGTCCTATTTTATCTTTTGACAACAATCCAGAAAATACAACAGTTGTAACTGGATTTGCGGCAACTTTTACTGGAATTGCAACAGCAACATTTCCAAATATAGCAACAAATACGGGAATTATAACATATCGATGGTATGAAGTTGGTATTGGTGCATTATCGGATACTTCAACTATCACTGGAACTGCTACAACAATTTTAACTATTAATCCAGTAAGAAATCCTGTAGATAGTGGAAGATCTTTTTATTTAAATGCGGATTATCTTCCTTCCGCATATGGAACTGTGCCAATTACAGCTGGAACTGCAAGATCAACAGGAAATGCTATTAATGACACAAAAAATTCTAATGTTGCATATCTTACAGTTATTCCATCACTCTCTATAACTTCACAACCAGGTGAAGTTATCAATGCTTCAACTGAAAATTTTGCAAGATTTAATATTGTTGCAGTTGTATCAGATGCTAAATTAAGTGGGTTAATAAATTATCAATGGAGATTAAATGGTGTCAACTTAAGTGATGATGCTAATACCGTTGGATCTAGATCAAATTTTCTAGAAATTAGGAGAAGTGAAGGTACATATTCTATAGATTGTGTGGTTTCTAATCCACAAACAGTTCCATTATCAATTACATCCAATTCAGTTACGTACAAAACAGAAAATCCAAGAGCTATTATTGTTATTGAACGATATGATGAATCAAATTTAAGTTTAGTTTCTAAAGAACAATTTGATTTAAGAACTAATATTGTCGTAAATATAATTGGAAAAGGAATGCCTGCTTGGCCAGGGCAGGTTGATAGACAACGGGGATTTGCTCCTCCAGGAGTTATTACTTGCATTTATGCTTTAGAACGGAATGTTGACATACGAGTGGAAATGGCTGGAGCGAGTGGAGAAAATTATGCGGGCAATCAATCTGGACAAGGAGGATATGGTGTTTTTAGAATGACTTTAGAACTTGGAATAGAGTATGTTTTTAGTTTGGGATCCTCAGATGGATCTTTCGGTCCATCTGGAGGAACTTTAATTGGAGATATAAGGGGTGGCGTTGGCGGCGGAGGAGCGTTTATTTACAGAGGACCACAATTGATTGCTGCAATCGGCGGCGGTGGAGGTGCCGGAGAGTTTGGGGCAGGTGGAGATGGATCTGGTCTTGGATCAACTGAAGCTGAAAAAGGTTTTGGTAGAAATGGCGGAAATGGGGGTCGTGGAGGTCCATCTGATGATTTAAACTTAACCAGAGATAGTTTTCTTACAAATAGTTCTACTGGTGCTGCAGCAATGCGATGTTTAAGAGGTGATCCACATTTTACTAATGCGGGAGTTTCAATATGCGATTTTTATACTACAATTTTATCAGATACAAGATCTTCTGGTATTGGAAGATATAAAGCAAATCAATTAAATCTTCCTCAAATTTCAGGAACTGCATCTTTAAGACGTGGATTTAAATCTGGAAATTCCGGAAGAATTAATGGTGGAAGAGCACAATCTGGTGCAGGCGGTGGAGGTGGTAGTGGAGCTCGTGGTGGAGATGCAAGTAGCGGAAATCGATGCGGTGGCGGAGGAGGATCTGGTTGGTATGATGGTGGATTCATAACTCTCTTAAGATCAATTAATGGAGTTAATATTGGAAATGCATATGCGAATATTAAACTTTTTTCTGCCGCAGATCCTCTTCCAAACCCAGTAATACCGACACCGCCAACATTTATTTCTGTCGATTGGAATAATCAAGCAGCACCTGGATATAAAATTGGAAGACTCGGAGATTCAAATCAGGGATGCAATTATTATGATATTCTTAAAATTGGAGGTACTTGTGGCGGATCTGACTATGGTTATGTACAAATAAACCCCGGAACTTTTACTTATGGATCTACTTTTTCTGTCGGATCAAGTCCACCAGAATTTCCTTGGTTTGGTCCCGATCGAAATAATCAAGGATCTGATAATGTGTCTTCAGTTTCCTATTTAGAATGGAGTTTTGAATTGCCAGATTTTGGACCTGTATCAAGGAATAAAAGTGGAAGCAGCACAACTCCAAATTATGATAATTTTGATAGAATTAGAAATGGAATTAATCCAATTTTCTTAAAAGACGCAAAAAAAGATGAACAGCAAGATGATTGGAATGGTCCATCTTGTGGTGATGTTGCTTCTCGTTTGAATGAAGAAGCGGGAGCAAATCTTTATACGTGCGATGAAGCAGCAGCTTGGCCTGGATTTGCAGTTGGATTCTTATTGCAAATTATTGTTCCTCTTGATAGTAGAGTTTTATTAGCAGATGGGACACCAGCAAATCGCCAAGCAAGGCATCAATTTATTACGAGAAGATATGAAATGACTTTTAATTCTTGGGATTCTAGAAGAGGGGGATCAATATTTAACGAAAGATTTGTAATTCCAGATGCATATTTGGGGTGTTATATGACTCCTCGACTTGACTTTTTTAAAATTGAATATATTGATGATTTGGCACTTAAAGCAAGATATCCCAACGATGAAAATAGATATAGAAATGTTTCCCGTATAGAATTTGATTATCTTCCAGAATGGAACAATAGAGATGGAAACAATCGCAACAGACGTTCAAGAGAGAGTAATTCAGTTGAATTTGGAAGAGCAATACGAAGATAATATATAAATACTTAAAATTCAACGGGTGGAGAGTGAAACCCAATGGCTACAATAAATAAGGCATTCGTCATAAAAAATGGATTGGAGGTCAATACCAATCTCATTTTTGCCGATATTG
>RFNU01000074.1 GCA_009927065.1 bacterium
ACTTTGAATTTCTTACAAAAACAAGGAATCAAAGATAAGAATGCTCTTGCCACCATTATGGGAAACATCAAACAGGAATCTGGATTTGTTCCCAATATTTGTGAAGGTGGTGTAAGAATAAAATATGAGTCTTGTGGAAGTGGGGGATATGGATTGATTCAGTGGACAGATTCTTCACGATATAATGGTTTAGGACAACACGCTGCCCGTCTTGGTGGTAGTGCATCTTCACTTGATACTCAACTCAACTATATGTTGAATGAGAGTGACTGGAAGATGATTGAGAGGGGAATGAAGACCCCTGGAAGATCCATTGACAGTTATATGGGTCTTGCATCAAGATGGATACGTTGGGGGCATCACGGTGCTCGTACCGATTTTGCCTATCGTTATGCTAACAAGATGGTACTTGATACCTAAATTGATTGGTGGGGAGAAACCTCCCCACTTTTTTGTTTTATATATAAATGTAATCACTTTTTATAAAAAATGTCAGAAACAATACAAAAACTTTTGGATGCCGTAGATGCATGGAAAGATGAGGATGATAAGTTTGTTGCAGGAAATAATGCTGCAGGAACTCGTGCTCGTAAAGCACTTCAAGAAGTTGCTAAAGCTGTAAAGGAAAGAAGAACCGAAATCACCGAAGAAAAAAATGCCCGTAAGGAAGCAAAGGCATCTTGATTGTCTATGAAATTTGATTTTCAATTTGGTAAAAAGAAATCAAGTATTTTTAGATATGCGATTATAGGAGTCATATTGACTTCTGTTGTAACGGGAATATCGCAGTGTACTCATATTCCCGAAGAACAAATTTATGATATTGTCGATCAAGTTCAAAGAAAAATACCAGGAAAGCCTTTAAATGATTGGATTATTAATGATCCAATTCTTTTGGATCGCAGAATCAAAGGAGATGTGAACAGGGCAATCGATGCCGTAAATCCAGAATATAATCGGATTATTTCCGAGTATGATAAAAAATACGAACAAAAATATATCGAATATCCAATAGATAAATCCGTGTGCTATACTGATGAGTGTAAAAAACTTGGAGGAGAAATAAGAATCTGTGCCCCTTGGGTTGCTGATTGCCCCAAAGAGTGATAT
>RFNU01000042.1 GCA_009927065.1 bacterium
GCAGAATGGCTTGCCGCATGGCGCCGTGAGAGAAGTCCTTTAGATTCCTTACCTGCTATCTTTGAACCATTAATCACAACTTCATGAAGTACAAAAGTAAAACTATTTACTTTGAGCCTGAAAACACATACATTAAACTTAGACTTACTAAATGGGGACGTCTACAAAATCAAACTTTTTGGTTGCTTTCTCTTGGAATAAGTAAAAGTAAACGTCAATTAAACGATTGGTTAAATAAACGTAAAAACAAAAGAGCTAAAAAATTATCTGCTCGATTAGTAGGTAGTTCTGGTTTGTTGCCCCAGCTTATGGCAGTCCGTCATTTGCGTATGGACAGAAGAACTCCCCCTGGTGATTACATCTTTTTCTTATGTGAATCTAAAGAAAAACTTAAACAATTCAAAGTATATTCTCGTTGGTTTAAACAACGTGAAATCAATGGCTGGTACACTGATCCTAATAAACTTTTATTTTATTATTCAAAACCTATTCGACAGGTTGAAACCAGTAGATAGTTCCGTTTTGAGCTTCAATTTCTTTTCTTAATTTATAAGCCATTTCTTTATTTATACATACACATTTACGTTCTTTATTTAATTGATAACAAATACTAACCCTTATCCAAGGATTCTGTTTTATTTTCATGCAAGAATGCACCACCCAGAATTTGGTCCCTCCACAAGCCACCTAGGGTTGAAATTTTTGTAACTGTACTTAAGTTTTGCTCCATTTGTATTCAGATATGTACCACCAATTAAATCCATGTCTCCCCAAGGATCATGAACAATGTAACTACTTTCGTTGTATCCAATAATACAAAGCCAGTGGCCATCCCCCACTAGGAGCATTTACTGTGCCATGGTGTAAAAAGCCTACTGGAACAGGTTTATTGTTATCAATTTGTTTTTTAATTATTTCAGGTGTTCCTTTAGTACTAAATCTTGCTTCTATCCCATATTTAAATAAGGCTTTTAACTGAGCTGTGCTATCAGTACTATCACCGTAAGTAAATACAGTTTTAATATAATCATCATCACCTGTTATTGCTTTAGGCTTTAGGTATTTCAACATCATGGCACAACTAGAACTAAAACATGTTCTACTTGCATCCTATAATTATCCGTTGACTCATGTAAATAACAGGTAAAGGATTTAACCTAGGTGTGTCATCTGCTGGCACACTAAGTTTTTGATCCATTACTTGAATCAATTTTGTGGGATAATCAGGATCGGTAGCATAGCCTTGTTCTTTAAGTTGCTTGGCTGCTTCATTACGATTAGCTGCATTATTGACGCCTTTGTATCCTTTATAGTCTTTGTACCACCGGTCAACGAGATAGTAAACACAAGCATAAAGGTCAGGAAAATCAAGGAA
>RFNU01000071.1 GCA_009927065.1 bacterium
TTTTTTATCTTTCTCTTGTATTACTTCCCCCGCTTCCATCAAAGATAAAAACTCACGTGTATCAACCACCTCCTCTGGAACCACTGAAGCAGTAGTACCATTCATTTGAGGGATAGCGTCAGGGAAATAATTAAAAGTAGTTTCTTGTTCTAAAGGCAAACTATTTAATAGTAAAGCTGTTTGTTCTACTAAAGCATCATCAGCAGGTAAAATTTTGTGATCTTGTGGTGGATGCCAACCATAATCTTTTGCTACATAAATAATGCTTCCAACTCCTCTTCCACCCTCTTTACTAAAAGACTTCCATCTTTTATGGCACTCCCCTCTTTATACTTACTACTTAATTTGGACCAGTTATCCCAATGCTCTAATAATGATTCATCTAATGAATGTAAGCTTTGTCCTATGGTTATCCAAATATCGTGATTATCAGCAGCCTCTGGTGGACAGGCATACATACCTTCGAGTGCTAATTTAATATCCTCTCAAGAGAAATTGTTGTATTAATAGCAAACCCCGGACCAACAAAACGATTGTGCTCTGCTGCAGGCTTACCTTGCCTAACATTCTTATTTATGATCCCATTTAATATCCAAGCAGGAAGCAACGGTAATTTAGGTGCCCACTCAAATCCTTCCCCTTCCGCCGTAAAGTAACCATCAGTTTCTGGATGTAAACCCATCAAAGCTCCTTGATGTTTTTCCCAAAGAACTTCTAGTTGTTCACGATTTGTTTCTGCATGCCAAACATATTTATTTCTTGTAAAATGCTGCCAATCTTTACGTTCTAACTTATATAGTTTGCGGAACCTACCTTCTTTTCCACTCTTGATAGTAAGTGTTTTGGGTAAGGCCTCTTCCAGTGAACAACCAGCAATATCAACAATAAGTTTGGCAACACTGGGACCATCAGCATCCACCCACACCAAACCATAAGGATTATTAAAAGCAGGGCCTGACATTAAACCAACAGCTTTACAATACCCCCCTACCAATTCTGTTTCAATTTCACTAACACCAAATGGTTTATTTTGCCAGCCAGACTTATAAGGATTTTTTTTCTCCCCTAAAGGAGTTAAGGGCCAGTCAAGTGGAATAAGATCAAGCCTTATCTCACCAGGAGCCAAGGAAGTTTTTTGTCCTTTCATTTTGCTGTTGCTTCTTCTTCTAGTGTATATGTAAAAGGTTGTTGAGAAAAATTAGATTCTTTTACAAGTAGAAAGGCATGAACATGTTGTGACGAAGGTAGACGAAAACAGGTTGGTATGTTAGTGTTTCCTGACATTTGCTCCATCAAAGTCTTCATCCATTGTCCTGTGCTGACGTAAATGTCCATCTCTCTGAAGCAACATCCACCATCCTACCGCGATTGAGATGACATAATCTCTAAGGAATCTTTAAATTAAATCAGGATCATGCATCACTTGGTTCTCTATTTGTTGATAATATTCCTTTACAATTTTGAACCAATCTTCCCTTAAACTATCTAAAAACTTTCTGGATATTTTAAAAATTTGTGTTCTGATGGGAGTTGAGACAAGAATGGCTGCCTGCTGGACCTTCATTCCAAGAGTCTGTTCAATAGCCAGGTCATATGCAGCGAGTTGCTTAAGAGTTTTTTTAAATTTCATGTGACCCCCCAATAAATCACGCCATTCAGGCGAACCCTTTTCTAGATCTTTAGGCCAATTTCTAGAGTAAGGTTTAACGCTAGTCTTAAGATCAGCTAATGTTAACTTGTTGTTAACCACCCCAATAAGGTCAGGGGATCCAGCCCAAGCCCTATCTTCATGATCTTTACCCCATACCCTACCCACTCCATCTTCTGATAAAGCAAATTGATGTTTTTCTAGTAGGGGCGTTTCTGCCCAAAGTATCTCCTCAAACTGATCTAATATCTTTGGCATTCCTTGCCAGTAGGGCTGATAATCTTCAGGCACCTCAACTGGAGCCCCCTTACAATAATTCTCCATACAACTGTGGATAAAGGTACCTCTCTCTGCAGCAGCTTCCTTTACCCCTGGATTATTTTTAGACCACATCTCTAATTTTTTCTTATTGGCTTCTGATGCAGTCTCAGAAAGAATAGTGGTTACAGAGGGCGCAGGTCCTGTATAAAACGGTGTGTTGTAATGACGTTTACCATTAATAGTAATCCTGGAAGGTAGCTGATTTAATTCTGCGTAATCAACAGACATTACAAAGTTTTAACTTATCTTAAATATAGTCTATTTCAGAATTTAATACGACCTTACCTTTTCTCTTAATGTTTTCTTTATTGCTGTTATCCCTCTTCTTCTTCCGTTATACTTGATCTAAACCTCCTATTCTTATGTGCTTTTTATCATGAGCTGCAACATCTCTCGCTTTTATGTCTCTCGTTTTTATGTTTGCACAAACAAAGAAGAATCAGATGGATATGTCACAGATATTCCGACTGATGAAGCTGACGAATACGAAGTAACTCTTATTGCCAAAGATGCAGACTACCTACGTGTAGACCTATGAGAAAACTTGACTTAATCGCTGTCCCCATCCTGGTAGACGGCAAAAAACTCATACGTCATTTTGAAACGATTGATGTACCCCTTAAACGGTACTTCATTCTAGATAACTCCATGGGCAAAGACCCCTCCGTAGATGAAGCCATAAAACACATCATCAACTGGAAACCAGCGCACATTGATAAGGTTGTTGTCTGTTCCTTACCACAAAACGTAGGATTCCCTGGAGCAGTAAACCTGATAGTCCGTCAGAACACTGACTGCAATCACTGGATTGTTACAGGATTTGATTGGTGGGTAGCCCCTGGTGAATGGCAAAAAGTCCTTAGCAAGAGCGATCTACTGCCCTTTGGTGCAACCCTTGGTACAGGTAATGACGAGATGTGTGGTCTTGTATTAACTCCTACCCTCTTGGATCGAGTAGGTTACTTTGATGAGAATTTTTTCCCCGGTTACTTTGAAGACAATGATTATCGCTATCGCCTTAAACTAACCAATACCAAAATCACATCCATTCCTCTTGCTAATGAACACCAGACGAGTAGCACTTTAAAAAGTTCTACTATCTTTCAACAAAAAAACAACTTTACATTTCAAGAAAATTACAACTATTATATAAAGAAATGGGGAGGACCCCCTAACAAAGAAACTTATGTTACGCCTTTTAACAAAAACTATCCAGTCGATTACTGGAAATATGATCCAACCAGAACGCAACGACTTAGGTGGATCTGAACAAATCCTGGTTGATCTAGGTACCCAACCCCTAGTTAATAATTTGTGTAAAACAAGGAAAGAAGCCCTATCAGCTAAACGCTATCCATTAAAAGCAACCATTGATGACAAACTAATCATCAAACTTAGTACTGCTGTACCACCAGATAAATTATACAAGAACTACCTTTATCATTCAGGAGTTAATAAGCCTTATATCAACCACTGCTACCTCCTCTGGCATAAATTAAAACACCTTAAACACAATACTATTATTGATATAGGAGGAAATGATGGCACACTCCTTAAAGCTTTTAAATCACAAACAACAGATAAGCTGCGCTTAATTAATGTAGATGCCAGTACTTCTTTCTTAGAAGAGAATCGTATTGCCAATATTGAATACGTTAATGCATACTTTAATAAAGACCTAGCTTTACCTAAAGCCGACTAATAATTTCTACTAATGTATTTCAACATACTTCAGATGCTCGTAAATTTGTTGAAGGCATTAAAGAACACCTAGATGGTGTATGGATTCTTGAATTTCCGTACACATTAAACACTCTTAAAACTTTACAGTTTGATCAGTTCTATCACGAACATTACTATTATTGGCTTGTATCGCCCTTACAAAAATTATTTGAAGAATATGGTTTACACATCTTTAATGCAGAAGAACTTCCAATACATGGGGGAACAATGCGTCTATGGATAACAAATAAAGAAGTTTATGCTAGTACAAATGCTCACCTTAATTTTATAAAGCAAGAACAGGAGTTTGATTTTAAACAGTGCCGCTCTAAACTCAGTGTAAAAATTGTAAAAGATATATGTTTTCTTAATAATCTAGAAGGAGAGACTGCCTACTTTGGGGCAGCAGCAAAAGGATGTGTATACTTGAACGCGTTAGGTGTAACAACCGCAACTAAACCGAGGTCCTACGTTGTTGATGACACTGCTTCTAAACAAGGTTTATACGTCCCTGGCACTGGAATGCAAATTATGGATCGGGATTATCTATACAAAAACCAACCTGATAACCTGGTTATATTAGCCCACAACTTTAAAAATTATATTATCAAAAGTTTAAGACCCCACTATAAAGGACGTATTATTACAATGCTTCCTGCCCTTGAGATCAGTATGTATAGTGACTATATGAATGACCTGGAATGATGACTAAACTTGCTGTGTTTTATCATGTGTTTCCTTGTGAACCACATGCATGGGAAGCTATGTACCAAGAACAGATGGGAGCAATTTGGTTAAGTGGTCTTTATGATTCTTTAGATTATTTTCATATAGGAGTAAATGGAGATCCTTCTTTAATTAAAGCTCCAGCCAAAGCTATCGTAATAGAAAACACTAACAAGACAGAAGAAACAAATACGTTAGAAGCATTGCATATCTGGGCAAAAGCTAATCCCAATTCGTATGTATTGTATATGCATACCAAAGGAATCTCACAGATAGACCAACCAATTTCAAGTTTATAGAAGACTGGCGTCATTGTATGGAATACTTTACTATT
>RFNU01000090.1 GCA_009927065.1 bacterium
GATAAGATACGCAATGCACCAGCTAGTGTTATTGCTGATGTGTTAATGCAAGATTATAAGGGTAGATTGTTATTTAATAGAGTTCAGAATAAGTTTTTTTGTTATGAATTACATAATAAGGGTTTGTGGTCTTGGATGCCCACAGAAAATGTAAAGGGAGACATAAGAAATAGAATACAAAAGATGGGGGAATCCTTTGGTGCCAAAAGGTTTTAGTATTAATTTGGTTAATGATATATTTTCTCAATTACAGATATCTCTTCTTTTTGATAGGTGGTATGACAATAATAAGTATTTGTTGTTTAATAATGGTGTGTTAGATGTAGAAACAAAAAACTTTTACCTTTTAATAAAAATTTATATTTACGCAACACATGCCTTATGATTACGAACCAGAAGCAAATTGTGAAGACATTATTAAATGGTTGAAGTATACACAACGTGATGACTGGGGTCGAGTTCAAGTTCTTAGGGCTTGGTTAAGAGCTACCCTATTAAGTTGTTATGACATGCAGAAGTTTATTGAGATTATTGGACCTGGTAAAAGTGGTAAGAGTACTTATGCCAACCTTGCTGTAGCTTTGGTAGGTAAAAACAATGTTCACAGTACAGACTTTAATCAATTAGAGACTAACCGTTTTGAAAGTACTAGCTTGATGGGTAAAAAATTGGTGTTGTTCCAGGATATGGATAGGTGGGGTGGTTCAGTATCTAAGTTAAAGGCATTGACAGGTGGTGATTGGATTCGTATTGAACGTAAATATCAATCAGAAAATCCAGAGCCATTTCAGTTTCATGGTCTTGTAATGATTACGGCTAACGAAGCAATTCAATCTACAGATTACACGTCGGGATTAGCTCGTCGGCGCTTAACAATTCCATTTGATAGACCATTTGATGGTAGCCACATTACGCAAAGAGAGTTAATTAAATTTGATTCGGAAGGTAATCCACAAGGTGAATTTGCTACTCTTTTACCAGGGTTGGTTAATTGGTTATTGGATATGAGTACAGAAGATATGAGAGCTTACATTATGAACACTGGTGATAAAGTACAATTTCTTAAGACTTATGCCAAGACTCAAAGCTTAAGGTCTAGTCCTTTGTTGGATTGGATGGAGCATACTCTTTATTTTGCACCAGGGGAGGTGTGTCCTGTTGGTTTTGCAAAGTCGGAGGGACATAATGTGCCGTATCTCATGTGGGAAAAATGGTTGTATGCAAGTTACTGTGAATTTTGTAAGCGATCTAATGTAAATATCATGTCAAGAAATAGGTTTGAACCTTTGTTTTTTGATACGTGTCAACATCAATTGAAGCTTAATATTTATCATAAAAGAACATCAAAAGGAATTAAGGTATTTAATATTGGAATTAGGAATACCGACGAGAGTAGAAAATATCCTTCATTAATGGAAGTCTCTGCAAACAAAGAAAAATTTAAAGAATACTATGGTGATACTTTGGATTGTCAAGAAAACAATGAGAGAATAGAAGGAAAAGAAATAGACGAATGACAAGAGGACGACATTTAATTCTTGACCTTGATGGCTGTGATCCATTGGTATTAGACAATTATGAGCTGTTGGCTAACCTAATGGAAAAAGCTATGTGTCTTGCTGGTGCTAATATACTAAATATTATTGGCGAAAAATTTAAACCACAAGGCGTTACTTTGTTAGCCTTGTTGTCAGAGTCACATTCTAGTATTCATACTTGGCCTGAATTAGCTTATGCAGCTATCGATCTATATACCTGTGGAGATACAACGAATACGGAAAGGGCTGCTGACTTCTTGATTAGGGAATGTAAGGCGACAACAGTTAACAAAAAAGAATTAGTTAGAACATCGTGTTCAACTGAACAAAATTAGTGTTTATACTGTGTAAAGTTTCTAGTAGGACATGACTAAAAAACCAAAGTTACTTTGGTCTGGTGACATTATTGCCATGACTGGTTTTGCAAGGGTAACTGAAAATATCCTTGAACGTATTTGCGATGACTATGAGGTCATTGTTTTAGGTAATAACTATTGGGGTGATCCACATCCTTTGCAGGAGAAGTATAAGATTTATCCTTCAAGCAACAGAAATCAAACTGAGCCCTTTGGTGTACAACGATTTAGGGAAGTTGTAGAAAGGGAGAAGCCCGATCTTGTATTTACTATTAATGATATTTGGATTATTAACGAGCAGTATCGGCAGATTGCTGATTTGCATAAAGCTGGACAGTTTAAGTTTGTTGGGTATTTCCCAATGGATTCGTATGGTTGGTATGGATCACTAGGTGAAACAGCTAACGATTGGGATGGGTGTGTCTGTTATACAGAATTTGGTGCTAATGAGGCAATTAAGGGTGGGATACGTAGGCCCATTACTGTGATTCCCCATGGGGTAACAAAGGGTCAGTTTTATCCAGAGGATAAGGCAGCAGCACGTAAGAAATTAGGATTACCTGATGAACATTTTATTGTTTTTAATGGGAATAGGAATCAGTTTAGGAAGAGGCAAGATATTACGATATCTGCTTTTGCTGACTTTGCTGTAGATAAGCCAGATGTTCGTTTGTATCTACACATGGGAATGAAAGATCAAGGATGGGATCTAATGCCTTTGTTTGGTAGAGAGATGAGTAAGAGAGGATTAGATCCTAATAATAGGATTATTTTTACAGGGAATAGTCCGCATCCACCTAATGTGCCTGTTGAGTTCTTGAATAGTATTTATAATGCTGTTGACGTAGGTGTCAATACTTGTAAGGGAGAAGGATTTGGATTAGTTAATTTTGAACACGCCGCCTGTCGCGTAGCACAAATTGTGCCAGACCATACTTCGTGCAAAGAGTTGTTTGAGGGTTACGCACCATTGATCAGGTGTGATCACGTCGATGTAGATACGAATTATGGGCGTGAGATGCCATGTCCTAGTGCAGAGCATTTGACTGAACTGTTAAATGAGTTGTATGAGGATAGAGAAAGATTGGCTTCTGTAGCAGACCTTTGTTATGAGCGGGCAACGAGTGAAGAATTTGACTGGGACACAGTAGCAAACCAGTTCAAAGAGGAGTTTGAGGAGGCTCTAGAGGCGCCTACCGAGGCCTCTGTTGAGGTAATAGGAGAGGAGACAAAGACCGACATCTGCGAGCTCATGACCGCCACCTAGACCAGATTGGGATCAAGAACCACGGGGGCCTCTACTTCAGGTAGGGGCTTTTTTATGAGGTACGCAAGAGAGGTAGGGCGGGCTTTCCGACTTTACCCCTCATCTAACCTTTGTATAAGGCAGATGACACTTTTAAGAGAGAAAAGGGAGGTAGTACAAAAGTACTAAGAAAAAAAGAGGTTTAAACCAAAAGTGTCATCTACTCTATATAAAGATATAAATAGGGGTATAGTCGGAAATGGCGCCCTCGCTTTGGTCATCAAACGGATTTCCCCATGGTTCGTGCCTACATCAAAATGTTTCCCATCTGGTACGTAAAAGAAAAACTAAAGCTTTCTGATCGGTATCCCAGTGGCCTTGAGTGGGTCGAGAACGCTTACTATCACAGGGTTGGTGATATGGCGGGGCGCTGGACTCTTCCAGGGCGCTACTACCTTGGTACGCATGTCAGGCGAACAGTTCCATGCCCACAGACTGGTGTACTTTTTACGTACAGGACAAGATCCTGGTAATGCAGATGTACTGCATTTGCCTGATAATATAGACAAAGACAACCGAAAAGACTTGGTACGACACGTTCGCCCACCTTCTGCACGTAAGAAGAAACCCAAAGACACACAGGAAGAGACCAATGACGAGTCGATCTAAAGAACAAAAGGTATCAATAGATACAATTCCCTTTCGTTACGTCCCCGATATTGACAGCAAAGATGAAGAGAATCTAAAGAAAAATGGTTATTATCGAGGCTTTTTTTGCCCCCACAACCACAATATTCGGGATATTGAGACCCATTTTTGCTATCACTGCGTCAAAAAAATCCTTTCAAACAACTGCGGATTTAATATTAATTTTATAAATGAGGAGTACAAGGTCAAATATCTGCAGCTTTGGAAGAGGGTCGATATAGGTGGGTGGGATAGCTGCTGGCCCATCGATACCCCCACCAAGCGAGGTAACAATAGGGTCTGTTTTCCGTCCTATCGGTCCTTCTACAGCGAACAGAAAGCTGAAAATGTGTCCTTTCATAAAGCCATCTATCAGTGTGCATGGGGAGATGTGGGTAGTACATTTGTTACACACCTTTGCAAAAACAAGAGTTGTGCTAATCCCTTGCATCTGGTTTCCAACTGGAATAGGCGCAATCCTCCTGCTGCAATTTTTCCTTTCACTACAGAATTTGAAGCTGAACAATTGATGTTATTTAATCGAACAAAATTACAAAACAATATTCAAACTCTTATACAAAAAGATATGAAGCCTACGATTACTCATCCTCTAGGTCTAACTGATAATTCAGAGTACAATAAGTAAAACAGTAGTTATAAATGAGTAGGGTATCTCAAGTTTCTCAACGCCAACG
>RFNU01000091.1 GCA_009927065.1 bacterium
ATACTTTCTAATTAGATCCTAGTATTCTAAAAGATCCTTTGTAAAAATGTCTAGGTCAATACCCTTTAAAGCAGCACAAGCTTTCTTGTAAAAGTAACAATCTGTCTTGCCTGCCTTTTCTAGGCGTCTTTAATTTTTTCCCATTTTTTTATTTGATCGTCATTCATTAGAAAACTGTTTGTTCTTTTTTAAGGTGTGACATAAGAACAACGGCTTGCGCATGTTCTTTACCACTACGTTCGAGTTCATCTGTAGCTACTTTTACAATTGTTTCAAAAAAATCTTCAGAAGAAAGATCATTTTCTGTAACAAATTCAACGTAGATGTCATACAAATAGTTGTACAACTTAGTTTTTTGTTCTTCTTTATTTTTAGCTATTTCTTCCTCTGTTCTTTCTTTTACAAAAGGAGGTTTACTTGTTTTATAACAAAATGTTTCACGGCTTGTCTTAGTAGGAGAAGAGGTATCGTAAAGAGAACTAAAAAGATTCTGTTGACTTTTTTTCCATTCCTCGTAAACAGGATTGGTGAAACCAGAGTAAGTCATGGATAGCTTGGTGGTAACCTTCTAACCAAGAAGGGTTTTGTACTTCTTTAACATAGCGCAAATACTTATGATCTAACAAGTTAATAGCCTTTAGGTTTTGTGTGGATTCCACAATATAACTATTGATTAGATTTATTTATAGTATCTTCTTCTATAAGTTGCTCTGCTGCTTTCTAAAAGCTACATCTAATTGAAAATCTTTAATAAATTGTAACTTTGCAAAGTATTCATTCCGACAATGTTCAGCAGCTTCTTCTTTAAATCGTTCCCATAAACCAGTATATAAATGATTAGCAGGCTGATATACCTCATAAAGATGCTCCATGAAATCAGCTTTTTGTTGTTCTTTTATAGGATCAGAGTAGATCATTGGTACCTATTCTGTAATGCTGGTGTAAATACCTAGTACGTCAGGAGAAGCTTCCATTAATAAAACATGCATCTGATCTTCTATTAAGTCTGCTATTTTTTCAGGAGTACTTCCCTTAAACGAATCATAACATACTTCAAGTTCTACCGCATATGAAATGCGAGCAATAGGTTTCAATTCAGTTTTCATCTTATAGATGAGGATACCTGCACAGTCTAACGTTCTTTTGGTGGCGTGACACCAAGTCCTAATAAAGTAGCAAGCAGAGCTGACAAGGTACCAGCCGCCCTCTCCCCTGGTGATTTGCATACACTTGTAGTCCTTTCATTTGCCCCTGCTTGAGGCAAAAGATAAAACATACAAGCTGCCCAATCAGATATTGATACTGTTGAAATTGTTATAACAACAACAAGAACAGAAGTAGAAAGCCAGCGTCCCATTATCCCTCCAATAAACGTTCTAATGTATGGACTTGTTGCTGTTGATATACACCTAATCGTTCTTCTATTAGATTGTTATAAGCAATTGCTGCATCTACTAATTCGGCAGGTTCTGAATTAGAACATACTGAATCATTTGAAATGAGAGCAGCTACTAATATAGTCACTCTCATCTCTTGCTTGGTACCAATCAAAGCAGGTAAAGGTGTACCACCATTTGTGAATGACTCTAACAATTGATATAGTTGTTGAGAATCCACAATATTTTAGCTGTTATCTTTACTGTAGCATTACTTATCTGACTTAATACCGTAGTACCAATAGGCCCTAGCTGCCGTTAGATGGAATCGTTTACCTGCTAATAACTTAAGTCTTTTATTCTCTATCTCTTCAAACTCCTCCTCTTGGTACGGCAAGACATTATCTTCTGGCATAAGAGAACGACTGATATCATTCATCTCAATTTGAATACTAAAGTCTTCTGCTGCGTGGTTATGGCATGACATACGCACATGCGCATCTTCTATATCGGTAGGAGGATCAATCTTGTAATAGAAACTCTCCGTTATATTCGGGTGTTTCAGAATCCAACCGTTTAGTGGTAAGCAGTCTTTTGGGGCGGATGGAATAGTCTTGGACAATTTTGATTCCATTGGGGATAGCTTGTCCGGCTTGGTAAGCATTGCGGAGTTCATCAAGGTTAGGTAAGGTTTCAGTTTTAATTTTAGGGTCGATCTTCTCTTCGAGGATCTCCCCACTCATGGATCGTACCACAGTTTGTTTTGTTGTGGTGACTTCTTGTATTACACAAAACTTTTGACGTTCTTCTTCTGTCCAGTCTGCTATGTCACTAGAGATAGTAACAGTAAGAGTAGGTTTACGCACAAGAACAAACTCATAGTTACGGCCTGTAATTTTATTTTCTTTGATTACACCTGATCTACGTATCCAATTAAGCATCCCTTTAAGCCCATTAATATTGGACTCATGATGTTTCTTAGCAGCAGCAAGTAAATCCTGTTCTTTCTTGACTCGTTCAATAGCATCCTCATGAATAGCAAGTGCATAGTAGATGCGGTCAATTTTGTCTGAACGTAAAGCAACGGTCTGCTCTAGTTCTGCTTTACAGATAACTTGAGATTCTGGCGTAAGCAAAGGCATGCTACGTTCAAGAATTTGATAGTGTTCATACAATTTAAGGACACTGAGATCTGCAAGATTAGTTGCAGTAATTTGAGTTGATGTAGTCATTTGAATAATTTGGTAAGAAGAAGTTCAATAGTAAAACAAATAATAAGGATTAAACAAAAAGTTATTACATAAATCATTATGCAAATTGCATTTTGATTTTATTAAGCAACCAAGTAATTGCTAATGCACCAACTGCAAATAATAAGTCTTTTGCAATACTAGAAACACAAGGTAGAACAACAGAAGAAATAAATTCGAACATGATAATAAAGAGGTGGGATTAATGAGCAGTTTAACGTCATGCTCAGGACGATAAACTAAATAGTCTTTTCTTCTTCTTCCATACAAGCTTTGTTTAAAATATTTTTTATAAATTTTGATTGTTCATCATAAGGCATCGCTGTCCACCAGGCAAGGCCTGGTTCTGATTCATCCCAAGTAATCTGAATGGAAGTTGCATCTGTGCTGCCTTCAGCAGAATCTACATTTTCAATTTTAAATTTACCTTGTTGTACAAGATCAAGAAATTGGGCAGCCATTGGTGTTTCCATTTGTTCTACGGGAAAGTTGGGACAGGCTTGTACCAGGGAACGGTACAAAACTTGCATCTAGCATAGCGTCAAATAGAGTCCAGACATCCTCTGCTGTGTAATGTTCATCAGGCTTATAGGTTCTCCAGTGGGACAAAGGAGCCATTGAACCAGACTTGGTATACAACACAAGGAATCGACCTTTGGAAGCATGGTCTATTGGTGGGGCATACCACCAAGCACAAGCATTATCAGGAGAGGAACCTCTGTATTGATCACGTACTTCAGTGCGTTTTACCAATAGTTCACGATATTTTTTGAACCAAGTTAGATGTATACATTGTGGTTGATAACCTTTGATCTCTTGTTGAAAGTCAGCTAGATTTAATAGTTGTCGTTGAAAAGAACCACATGAACAATAAGGTTGTTTAATCTTTTGTTCTTGTTCAGCAACAGTATCTTCCAAAGAAGAATTTAAATTAATTTCTTCTTCTGGTTCAAAGAAACCATCAGGCGCTACTAGATGACCAAGATCCGTATGCTCACCTTGTAATAAGGCCTTTAACTTTTCTTTATCTTTGAGGTAAATAAATTTATCTATCCACTCCCTCTGGAATAAAGCTTGATCACTTTTAGCACCTAGTTGATGTTGGTAATGCCAACCCTTAAACATAATATAAGAGTTGTTATGCCACATACTTGGACCTCTATAGTTAGGGCCAAGGTAAGAAAAGAAATCTTTTAAACGAAAGGTAAACTCTTGGTATGCGGTAATAACATTTTGTTTAAGGTAACACTGCTCTGCTCCATCCTGGTACACAACAACTACAGAATCATCACGTAAGTAAATACCAGCAATAGCAGTGTCCTTGAAATTTGGGAATGCTCTTCCAAGATTGCTAATAGAATAGATTTGTTTTTGAGCGGGATTGAGTTGATCTTGAATAAGAGTTTTCATTAGGTGAGTTGAGATGGGGTTAGATGAACAGGTCGTCCTGCTCGTTAGGAATGATAGCATCCTTTGGGGAAGCATCATAAGCAGTCTTACCAATACGTAACAAACCATAGGCAAGCATGCCCCAGCTAATAGGATTAGCTAAAGCAAGAGCGGCTAAGGTACCGATAGCTGCATAAGGCGCTACATATTTGGTAGCTGCTTTCAATCTAGAATTCATGGTAGTAACATTAATTAAAATAGTTTAAACTATGGAATACAAATTGATTCCTTTAAGTAAATTAGAATTAGATCCAGGATTAGATGATCTGTTCTGGAAAGAAAGAATTCAACGTGCAATAAATGAAACAACTTCTGTTGACACCCTTAAACAATACTCAACATTACTGTTGGGATTGTGTACACAAAGACAAGGTGTTATTAAAGGTTTGGCAAAAGAATTGCTCACTATCAAAAATCTAAAGATTAATGATAGTGAGCTTGCTAATCCTGAAATTAACTTAGAACATTAAAATAATGAATCATCTTCTCCTGTAACAGGATCTTTTGCACTAGGTAATGCAGCTACATCTGTTATACGAGATTCAGGTAATATTTCAATACCTTCTTTGATACCATAAGCACCACCTAATTTAGCTGCGTCTTGATTCGAATGTTGCATAATATAATCTTGAAATAACTCTTGATATTTCCAAGTTGATTCCCGATCTTCATCAGGAATACTCATGTTACTTAAGGAATTAATAGCAGCTTCTTGTGTGGTATAATCAGGGATATCAAACCCTTCAATAGCACATATCTCAACGTTATTAGCACCACGCATATCATTAACAAGTTGAGGTGTAAATACAGTAGTGGCATAAAACTTCTCATTAAATACTAATGGTACTTCAGTATCAAGTGCTTTACTTAAACACTTAGACATTTCTTTTTCATACATCTTAATTTTTTCTGCTGCATCAGTACCATTTAATCCTTTCAAAGTAAGAACCATTGGTAGATCATGAGCACGACGGTTATCTTCTTTAAGAATAAAGACAAGATATTTTGTACGTACACTGTACTTGCGTTTGTACATCTCACCCTTACTGTTAGCTAAATCAGCGGCTAGCTTATCGTTATCCCATTCGGCTTTGACATCAGGTTTATCAAATGTACCAATCGTCTGTTTCATCCCCATGGTTTCTTCAACCATAAGAGGTGAACGCAAGAGGATTTGAATACGTGGCGCAGTAAAATTAAGACCTTCCTCTACAGAAGTATTAGGCGCCATTCCGAACGTTTGCTTATAGTTCCAGATGACTGATCCTTTAGCAAACTGGTTTTCTGTAGCATGCCACCTACAAGTATCAAGATCTGAATTACGTATAAACCAACCTCTTGTTTTAGATTTGTTTAATGGTTGAATGGTAACAAAGTTTTGGTAACCAGAAACAAATTCTTTGGACTGGAATATTTGAAAGGAGTTAAGACTCCTTTTAGATACCAAAGAAGAGGAGTTATCACTCCCGTTTGAAGTAGTTTTTTTCATAGTCATGATTGGAAGGGATTTCGTAGAAGGTGTTTGGGTTGGGGTGTCGAACAAAGTTTCAGGCATGAGATGTACTGAAAGTGGACGCAAGCAGTTTAACGTCATACTCAGGACGTGAATTTAATAAAAGATTAAAAAGGAGGAAACTCTTCAGTCTTATCAAAAGGAGTAGGCAGAGCAGGTAGGTTGTCACCTACGTTCTGTCCCCATGGTTCAGCAATTTCTTCTGCTGTGTTACCACCCCATAAACTTGGCGCTTTAGTTTCTGTAGATTCTTTAGGAGCAATAGAACCCTGGGACTTGGGACCCAAAGTCATTGAGATCAGTTGAATTTTAGTAATCGATTTACGCTCTTTAGTTTCTTTATCTGCCCAAGCATCAGTAACAAGCCTGCCTTGTATTGTAAGGCCCGTACCTTTTCTAGTAAAATTAACCATGAGTTCAGCTTGATTAAACTTATCATCAGCTGAATTAATTGCATAGAAATTAAATAAGTCTGCTTGATTTCTACCAGAGCTAACCAATAGTGTTTGATTAGCAATCATTAAACCATCAGCAGTTGTTTTAAAACTACGTTCATCTTCTTTATCAAGATCTTTAATACAACGTCCACTAAGGATTACCGTATTAAAAATTGGAAAAGAAGTATTAACTATAGCAATATTTCCTCCCTGTAAAGAAAAGGTGCGTGTTGTTGTATCGTATTTAAGCTTGGCACCATGTACATAGATCTGTGAATTTTTAGGTGTTTTAAGAAAGCGTTCAGAATTCTTACCATAAAGAGTAAGTTCAATTGCAGTAGGAGCTTTATTACCAACTGGAGGTAAAAGCAACGGACACCGTACAGCAGTACTAGTAGCCGATGTGTATACCTCAGTAGGTTCTTGAGTTGTTTGAGCGCAAAGACTAGCGAAGTTCATTGGATTAGAAGTGAGGTGAAAGACAGTTTAACGTCATGCCTAGGACGAAAACTTAGTGAGTGTCGGCCCAAGTATAACCGATCTTGGCATCACCTTCAATTTTGCAAGGAAACTTAAAGAACTTTTGAGCAGCAGGAAAAGCTTCTAGTGCTTGAGCCATAACCAGTTCTTTATGTTCTGGTAAACAAGCTAATTGAATCTCGTCATGAATCATAGCGAGTTGCATCCAGTCTTCTCCATATACAAGGTTAAGATTATGTAATGAAGTGTTTAAATTAATAACAACCTGTTTCATAAGGATGGCACCAGCAGATTGCAATAATACATTCAATCCTTTAAATGCTGAACGACAATATAACTTTCTAGAATCTAAACCAATAAGATATTCACGTTCTGACATACAATTATTAATTTTATCTTTTAATGCCTTAAGTGCGGGTACACCTTCAAGAAATAAATTAATTGCAGTACTTCCTAATTTACGCAGAACTGTTTCATCTTTTTCATTTGGATCAATAATAGTT
>RFNU01000103.1 GCA_009927065.1 bacterium
TGCTTTGTCTGGTGGATTACTTCTTTGTATTCTACGTATTTCTTTGGCTGCATCAAAAGATCGAAGTGTAACTTCTGGGGGTTTAGTTCCAAAGGGGTGAGTTTGATAACGCATTCCTTGCATTGCTGTTGGCTGTTGTGTTGCTTCTTCAGAATATACGTAACCTTCTGGAGTGCGTAAATTCACAGGATGCGTACCTTCTTGCCACATAACTGGTTTATATATTTCTTCTCCGTTTTCAATAATTACATCAGATAAAATTGCCCCTGGCTCATAAACACCAGGAGTACTACCAGATCCTGTTCCAACTGCACCACCAACCCCTCGAATTGATGTTCCAGAAGCTGGTTTTTCTACAACACCAGTAGGTTTAGATGGCCTTCCTCTACGTAACTCTAAAGTTTCAGGAATAATTTCACCTTCTGGTGTTTGTTGATAAAAAGGACGAACACCTTCTTGTAAATCTGCAACTCTGTACACAGACGGAAATTGTGCTACATTGCTTTTTTTACTTTCAATAATGTCACGTACTTCTCTGCGCAATGATTCAGCTTCGTTCATTTGTTGAGATAACTTTAAATATTCAGGATTAATAATCTCCCGAGGAGGAGCTTTTCCTTCTCTAAATTTTTGACGATTTTGATAAAAAATATTAGCGGCAGTAGGATCGCCTTGTTCCATCGCATACATTGCTATATTAGTTTGTTCTTCTAAAGCGGCATACTCTGGATTAATAATTTTTTTAGGTATAGTTTCTCGCTTAGCACCTAACTCACTAAGACGGTTTGTCATACGCATATCAACATCTTCTTGTTTGTTAACATTTAGTTCCCGTTCTTTAAACGGTGAATAAAGAGAAGAGGTATTTAATTCGGAAGGTGCATCACCTTTTAAAGATTGTGTAGTAATTAATTGTTGTGTTTTTGGTTGAACACTAATAGGTAAAGAAGGTGTTTCAGAAATTAATGATAAAACATTTGGATCTCCAGTTGCCGCATACAACTCAGACGCTTGTTTAATACGAGTCCCTTGTTCTCCTTGTAACATTTGTTTTTCTGCACGTAAACCACGATAACCTTGTGCTTCTTGTACTTTACGGATCTCTTGCATCCGTTTTTGTGCAAAACTCAAAGCACC
>RFNU01000051.1 GCA_009927065.1 bacterium
ATTCCATCAAGGAATTGATTTTGCTGGTAATACTGGAACACCTGTTTATATGCAAGGTTATGGTAAAGCTTTACCTATACCATCAGCAGGTGGTTACGGTGAGTTAATGACGTTTAAAACAGCAGATAATAAATATGAATTAGGTTTTGGACATATGAGTAAGTTAGGACCAGAGGCCCAAGTATATGCATCAAATTTAAATACAAAACCAACTACACCTACGTTGCCAGAATCTGATTTTGCTATCTATAATCAAGGACAACAAGCAGGACAAGGATTGGGTGCTTTAGCAACATTAGGTTTTATGAGTAAATTATTGGGAGACGCAAAAAGCAGTAGAAGTAGTTCCAGTGGTTTGTATAATAGTTTAATAGGATCTTTATTAGGACCAGAGGAAAATACTGCTACTGATTTTTTGATGAGTTATATGAGACAAAATCCTTATGAAGTATAAGATTGATTTATTACACCTATAATAAAAGAATGATGGTAACAAGAAGTGCAGCTATCTGATTTTGACAAAAGTAGAGTAAGGTACCATCTAGGTTATTTTACTGTTTCTATTCCAGCAGGCGATTATGCTCGTCTGGAAGAGGCAATGAATACTGTACCGGATTCTTATTTTTATAATAAAATTACTATTCAAGTAGGTCGTTGTGATACAGCTGAAAAGAAAACTGAAGTTGCGTCTTCTCCTTCTACAAGGATTGAAAGCATCCTTGGAGACGTAGACCGTACTATTCGATCTTCTAATGCAAAAGAAGCCCTTAAAGTGTGGGATGAAATATACTTGTATGAAACAAATCGGCTAGCAATGATTCTTTATGTACCAAATTATAAAGATCCATTCCAAGCACGTTATCGTTATGAACGTTCAGGTGCTGAATATATTCAATCACTTCCGGGACCCGCTGATACTGCCGTAGGTAGTAATCTTTATCTTCACGTAAACCACAGGTAGTATCATGAAGGCACTTCAATTTTTGAATGCAATAAAAGGATATGGCGCTAAAGCAGCTCCTCGAGCATTTCAAGGTGCTGTAGATACTATTACTGATCCACAAACATATCGAAGATTAGCAATAGATGCTGAAAAAGTATTAGGACGTACTCTTCCTCCTCAGTTTCAAGGATCTAATTTTGGTAATATTCCTGCTCGATTCACCGGTTTAATCAGTGATCTTGTTGAAACATCCGGTACCCAACGAGCCGTACAAGGAGGGATGGTAAATAGAGCCATTCAGGAAAGTGCGGGAATTGCTCCAAGACTTGCTAGAACTGCTACACAGACTGCTGAAGGTTTATTAAGAGCACCAAATATCGGGCAAAGCTTAGTACGACAAGTAACAACTCGTTTACCTGAAGCACCACAAATTTTTGATCCTTTCACACGAGATTACGGTTTAACTAGAGAGCTAATGAAAAGAGGAGGGGGGAATATGGCAAGTGTTGCCGAAACACTTGTTCCAAAACAAGCATTTAATTCTGTTGGAAGCGTTGGCGGCTTAATTCAAAATTTAAATAAAGTAACTACTCCACTTTTACAACTTCTAGCATCGTTAAAAATATCCCTGGAATTGGTTCTTTACCAGGGTTTGCACGTAATATGGTAATACCAGCATCGCCTGCTGGCATTGCATTTGCCTTATCTGAACTAGAAGGATCATCTCCACAAGGATTTGATAATTGGAGTCAACTTGGCTATAGATCAAAAGAAGATATGCAAAATAAAGTAAATACGCAAACAACAAAAGAAGGAATAATAGATACAGGACGTTATATCCCTGGTGAGCAACAAAAAACTATTTTTACAAAACAACCGACCCCACCACCTCCTAATATTATTCCTCTTGTTGACCAAGGATTGACGCAAGCAGGTGCTTTAAATACTGGCGCAGGAACACCTGATCAACGACGTAGGATAGAAGAACGTAACTATCAAACACAATTAAGTAATGCTAGACAACAATATGCAACACCTGATCCCATGTCTCCAGACTTTCAAGGGTATCCAAATGAATTAGCAGCTAGATATGGATTAGAACAAGCCTATGGTCAAGAGTTAAATCAAGCTGGCACTTTAATACCTCAGCTACAAGAAGCAGGGGCAGAAGTAGGTATGACACCTGAGAACTTTGCAGCCTGGGCAAAAGCTAACCCAGGACTTGCTGTACGTCTACTAAGTAAAGGACAAAGAAACTAAAATGGCACCTAACACCATAAATCAATTTGGTATTCCAGGTAATGTTTTTAGAAACATGCTTCGGGTAGCAACACTAGAAGCAAAAGATCCGACAAAAGGAGCCAGCCCTGGTACCGTGGCCTCAATGATTAATCGCTATCACAGCCCTAGTTATGGAAGTAACGTACAAACGTGGCTAACTCCAGGGCAGTATGCTGTGATGAAGAAACCCGGCTTTGATAGAACAGACCCCTCACAGGCTTTTTCTTATTATAGTTCTCCCGCTGGACGGCAAGAACTTTTGAAAACAGGAGAAGAACTCCGTGGAGCAACTGATTTTAGAGCTACTAATTATCTAAGAGATACAGGTAATTTATTTAAATACCCAGATAATTTAATTCCTACAATAATTGGAGGGGTACGTAAATATTTAACTCCTGCAGAATTAAAAGCTCAGGGCGCTAAACCAGATGTTAGCGAAAATACTTTTTTTAATGAAACTAAAAGACCAGCTCCAATGAACTGGTGGACTAAGTATAGTGATCAGTCAGCAGTTCCTTCTTCTACAACCCCGAAACAAACAGCAGTGAGTATAAATCCAGCTGCCGTACAATCAAAAGTATTAGAAGGTAATTTATTTGGAGGAATAACATTAGAAAATCTTATGAAACAAGGTTTACAAGAAGAACTTTTAACTGGTTTGATTCAACCTGAAAAAGATATAACCGGTGATTTATTTGCTCAACTTTTAGATCAAACTAGACCATATTATAGTTGAATAAGTTAGAATTTAAATACGAAGAATTAAGGTAAGGAATTTGTCATCTACTTCCACAAATAAACAACCGTTGTTTATTGATCGCCCCTTATTTGATGCTGTTCGTGTAACAACACAAACAGTTGGTAGTGCGGGTTCTAATACATTAGAAGTTCAAGGGGGACAAGTTCCTTCTATTCTTGTTGATGTAGATGCTGCCCTTAGTGATGATACAAATAATGGTGTTGTAATAGACTCTATTACAATTACTCGCAGTGATTTTTATCGTCCTGCAGACTACACTCTGAGTGCAAGTACATCAGGTACGGTTGTTTCAATTGCAAGTGGTCAAATTATCAATGTAACAACCACAGGAAGTTTTACTGGTGCGGGTGTTGTTGAAAGTGGTATTGGTTATTACACATACACAGGATCAACTACACTAACAGGTGTTAACACAACGCTTCGATATTCAGGTGGTACCTCTTCAGGTTTTGCATATAAAGGTGTATCCTATGGACAACGACCAGCCGTGACTTTTGTGTTTTATCAAACCCGTGGTACAACAGTACCAATCCCCGCATCTTTTGATTACCATATATTATTTTCTAAAACTGTTACTGATGGGGTTGGCACAATCGATTGTTCAGATGTAATGCCTCAGTTGTCTGCTCCTGTTATATCAGCAGGCAATACCAGCGGGTTAGGTAACTCTGCGCCCCTACGGAATAAAGGAATTTATCTGGAAAGAGGCGACCGTTTATATGTAGGCGTATTCCCGGATGGACCTAATATTGGTGGATATACTCCAGGGGCTTATGTGTATGCCCAAGGTGGTTTCTTCTAATAATGCCTTTTAAAGGTAAAGATAGTTTTGGATCTTTTGGTAAACAAGAAGACTTTAAGCCTTTTGAAATAAAACCAATTACCACAGAGTTTTCAAAAGGCGGTGTACCAGGTTCAATTACTGTGTTAAATAGAGAATCGGCGTGGGCCAGGTGGCGCCGTGGTTATGAGATATATTCTTCTAATATCTACAACAATCCTTATGAATTTAAATTTATTTATGACATTCCATTCCCCTCTGGCACAATAACTCCATCTGGCTCTAATCCGACATCTATTGTCTCAGGTGCTTTTAAAGGTTTTCCAACACGAACAAAAGAATTCGGAATGCACTGGACTGGATTAAGACGAGGGGGAAATATGCGTACAGATAACTTGCTTGATTCAACTGGTACTAGGCTTTTTATTGCTGGTGTAACAGAAGATTCTTTTTATTGGTATATACAATTAGCTGGAACCTGGAGTTCAGGAAATCCTTTACCTTCTCCTTTATTTGCTACGGTATCCGGAATAACAACACCTTTAAAACCAACTAATGGCGAAATACTAGAAGATAGAATTCTCACTGTCAGTGGCGAAATACTTACACCTGATTCTATTAATCCAGAAACACAAAAAAGATATGGTTATGTCCAGGCTGTTTTGGCAGATGTCATTGAAGATACAGGAGTTCTAAAACTAAAAAAAGCAGGATCAGTAGAAGTAACACCTGATAAACAGTTCTTAACCCCCTCAACAAGGCCTCCTGCCATTGGACGATTCCTATTAACAGGTAATAGGTATGCCTGCACATGCCAAGATTTTACACGTAGAGAATATACCTTTATGACAACAATTAATGATACAAGTAAAACTAAAAAAAGAAAATATTTTCCTTACTCTAGTGTTGCTTCGGTTAAGCCAGGAAGACACGAAGATACCTTGAGTGACGGAGTATATAACAATAATGCAATGATTAAATCTTTAGAGAACAGATCTTTGAATGTAGAAGCGCCCTCCGCATCATTTGTACTACCAGATTCAATTGCAACTTCAGAAGTAAACCGTCTAGCAACAAGAGACAACCCTGGTATATATCAAGATTTTGGAGCTACGTACAAACGTAATATAGAAGCACCGTCTCTCCCTGGTAACATACCAGATGGTTTACCTGTATACAAAGACTACACTATTGCTCAAGATGTTATAACTTCTTTGGGAGATTACTGGGAACCAGTATTAGATGAGATGCGTTACTGTAAGCATATTTATGCACTTAAGTTTGGAGAAAAAATATTTCCTCCTGAACCTTCCGATTATCCGGTTGAATATGAATCAATGGCAGAATGGGAACAAACTTTAGTACAAGAAGCAGAAAATAATCAACAGAAATATGAGACTTTTCAAGTAACTAAAAATTCTTTAAGTTATATGGATGTGCCTCCTTATAATTGTCAATCCCCAACTGTTGCACCCATGCTGCAAAAACTATTTAATATCCCTAATCAGATTGTATTTTTGTCTGGGTTTACCATGATAGATAAGACGGGGCGTACATATGTACCAGCTTCAGGTGAAAAACCATCCCTTTAACTTTTTGTAGTATAATACAACAAAGGTTAAAACCTTGTAAGTTTAAAGACCGACAAATCTTGCATTCAGGGTCGGTTCTGTCTATAGTCCAGGTAAAAATATGATTCTCTCCCATGACCCATGTAATTTCTCCTCCTCTAGATCAGAGGATAGTTGACGATTTTTTCCAGTTAGCACAAAACAGAAAAACCTATAAGCTAGCTTGGTTCTATGGAATGCTTGCCACCTTTGGTGTAAAAGCTGAACATCTCCGGGGTTTTACCTGGAATCCAGATGGTAGTATCAACATCCAAAACAAAAAGAAACCGATTCGACCCATGCACCCACAGTGGGTTTTTCTGTTTCAATTAAAAGAAAAACAGCCTTCAGATCTTGAAGACTGTTGGAAAGATGCTTGGTTACTAATCTATAAAGCAATGGCATGCAAAGAGGTTCAATGTAATGTGTTTGAACTTCTTTTAGCTTATAAGATGCGTAAAGCTTTTTACAAGCCTTCTAAAGCATCGAAGACACTAGAACCTGCCCTTGCTTGTTCATAGTCTTTTGAACAGCTCTGCGGTTCCACAGATAGCTATCCCTAGAGTATGTCTTACCTTTGAATGCCGCATAGTGACATCCTAACTTTAATGTCCCATCATCTCGCATACGCAATAGGTCTTTGCGGGGGACCTCAAGCGTTTCGGCCATTTGATTAGTGGTCAACCATCCAGTGGGTGTGGACATAAAATAAAAAGCCTTGTACATATTTACGATACATAAAAAAACACTTGATAGCAAGGGTTTAATAAAGGCTTTATAAGTTTACTATTCGTCACAGAGATTGGGCTATCTTAAAATTAGGTAATGGCAATTATAGAGTATGTTCGCAACAGAGCATGACCCTCTCGCCCTACTAGTTGAATTAACGCCAAAGCTTGCCAAAAGACGTTTTCGAGAAGAGATATACAAATCCTGGGACTACTGCTGTGGTTATTGTGGAGCTACTGCAACTAGTCTTGATCACATTATTCCCCGCTTTAGGTCTGGCTCTAGTAATAGAAACAACCTTTTACCTTCTTGTCAGCAGTGCAACAACCATAAAGGCAGCAGTAAAATGGAAGAATGGTATATGTCTCAAGACTTTTTTAGTGATGATAAACTACAAAAAATTAAAGCCTGGAGAAATCAAGAAGTTCTTGACCTTTTCCAGTACACTAGTAATTATATT
>RFNU01000186.1 GCA_009927065.1 bacterium
AAAACTAATGAAGAAAATAAAAAAATAAACGAAGAAAACAGGCAATTAAATATTAATAATGAAAGAGCAAATAACGATAATTTTAAAGCAAACGAAGAAAATAAAAAAGCAAATGAAACAAATAAAATAGCAAATCAAAAAGCACAAGACTTTAATACACAAAACACTAAATTAAATACTGAGAACACAAAAAAAAATCAAGCATTTGATAAAACCTATTCTATTACAGCCAATACAACAGGTGGTGATTACGTAGAAAAAAGAAATATGATAAGACAACTTGAAAAAGATAATTTAATTAATGAAGAAACAAAAAATAAACTGGAGGCTGACTTTAAAGATTTTTATAAAAATGAAAAGCTCAAATCTTGGGATCCAAAAACAGCAGTTAAACCACCCTCCCCTGGAGGAACTAAAGAATTAGATTTTGCTTTCTATGCTACACAAGTACCTGAATTAACATCTCAATGGGCAAAAGCTGTTATTGATGATGATTTAGATATTGTAGAAAGATATAACAATAATTGGAAAGATTATTTTTCTGCTCACTATACAACACAAGGAAGATTAAATGGTATTCGAGGGTATGCGGAAGAAGCAACAGACAGGGCAAATAATTACATAGAAACACCAACAGATCTAGATAAACAGCGCATCATGGATGCAACCCTTGGTGCGGGCACATCGTTTGATACACTAATTAAATCAATCTTGGGGCCAAAAGAAGAAGAAGAAACTAAACAATATGCAGCATTAGTAGAAAACACATTAAAAGATACAATTGCAAAATTAAATAAAGTTAAAAGTCAAGAATTACAATGGGACCTTTACCGTAATCTTGATGGATTTACTGAGATAATGGATTTAAATAAAACTTTAGCCAATTCTATTATAGGAGATTCAGGAATTGGTGGCTATTTAGCAAGAAGTGCAAATAAAACAGAAGCGGAATTAACAGCAGACTTAGAAACACAATTAGAAAAAGTCACCGGCCTTCAAAGCAATGTTACATATAACTGGCAAAAATGGTTTGATGATCAATTAATTGAAAAATATGGAATTGACTATAAACAATTTCAAGTAACAGAAGATACACTTGACATTGTGAAAACTGCTTTAAAAACAGATCCTACAAAAATATATGACAAACAAAATAAAAAATTTACAGATGAATTTATAAAAAAAGCTGGCTTTAATACAAATGAAGCTCTTACTGAATTCTTAAACAAACAAGGAATAACAGGTACAAATTTATTAACGCGTTTACAAAACCCCACTTCAGATATGCAAACAGAATTAACAACTTTAAAAACAAATCTAGAGAAAAAAGTCACAGAAATGGATGCAGCTAAAAATAGAGATTTGAAATTAACCTATGGAGGTTCTGATAATATACCAGAAGAAGTTAAGGTAGAAGCTTCATTTGCACGTCAATTTATTGATGAATATTTAAAACCTAGATTTGACTTTTCAAAATCAATGGATGAATTTCGTGACTATTTAAATGTTATTGAAAAAGATAAAAATATATTTCAAACAACAGATCGTTTAACTGAAATAAAAAGTTATGCACAAAGTATAGCAAAAGCAATAGCTCCGGATTTAAATACACGTTTTAACTATGCCTTTGGACAAACAGAAGAAGGAGGAACAGATTTTTATTTTAATCCAGTAGATAAGTATGCTCCACCCGAAGTACAAGCTATTTATCAAAAACAAAAAGAGATGGTAACAAAAGATTGGGAAACAGCTAAAACAAATCCTAATGCATTAGTAAATCCAAACATGCCTTATTTAGGAACATGGGCAGAGAATGCGTATATGTATAACATAAAAGATTTATCTGATAAAAATAATTTTGCTAAACTACATTATCAAATTATTGGTTCTTTGCCTGCTTTTAATTTTGATCCGGCCATGAACCCAAGCTCAGTACTAAAAGTAAAATTTGAAAGTCCTATTACAACAAAAGCAGCCTCAATAGAAACAGTTTTTGGTGAATTCACAACGCCTGAAAGTTATGCTGATACGCTATTAAAAAATATTGATCCTTTGGCAAACAAAGAAACATGGGAAAAATTATTAGAACAGTATGATTTAGATGAAGATGCAACTAAAGATGAAATTAAAAAAGTAATAGTAGATGCTTTGACTTCAGGGACAGCAGAAGAAATCAGAACTCGCATTAAAGAATTACAAGAATTAGAAGAAATACCAACACAAGAAAAATTAGGTGTTACTTATATAGAAAGACCAGAAGACAATCTTGCAACAATAGAAAAAACTGAATTATATAAAATCTTTAAAGATGCAGGTTACACAGGTACAGAAAAAGATTTTTACACTGACTATATGCCAAACACAAGTCCAGAAGATGTTAAATTATTAACTGATGCAACAAAAGGAAAGTTACCTGAATTTGATTTTACATTTGATACAAAAGATCCAGTGTCTGCATTAAGTAAATTAAAAGAATTAGAAACACCACCAACTAAAAAAACAACAGATAAAACAACTAGTTACTTTAAAATAGGATTAGATGACGAGGAAGAAGAAAAAGAAACTGACCCTGATTCTTTCCTTAGTGATTTTACCGCCATCCTTAAAAAATAATGTCAAACAAACATAAAAAAGCAGCGAGCGCTGCTAAGCAATACAAAAAAGAAAACATGGAGTGCAATAAACCGAGGCGGGCACCAGCTGGAGACAAACATAAATATGTCGTAAAGGGGTGCCAAGATGGTAAAGAGGGT
>RFNU01000048.1 GCA_009927065.1 bacterium
GCATAAAGATGAAAAAAGACGGGCTAACTTCAAAGCTCGTCATAACTGTGACGAAAAGAAAGACAAACTAACTCCTGGCTATTGGGCCTGTAACTATAACTGGTAACCTTTTAAAGATATCAAAATTAAAATATTGTATGTATGATAGGTGTAATGTGTGTACCTTTATCATGCAAGATTTACCCACTGGCATTGACATTATCATCAATTATGAAGGGTACAATGAAAAGGCGTTTCCAGATCCCACCACTGGTGGAGCACCCTACACAATAGGTTTTGGAACACAATATTATCCTGATGGCGAACCTGTAGAGCGAGGCCAGCTGTGTACCTATAAAAAAGCTAAAGAATATCTCTTGCATGAAGTAGATAAAATTAATAAACTTTTAACAAAAGAAGTGCCCAATCTAAACGAGTGCATGAAGGAAGCTTTAATTTCTTTCATTCATTCCATTGGGTGGGAACCTTTTTTGTACAGCGATATCCTAGATGCGATAGAAGAAAACAACTGGGATGCCGCAGTAGAAGAAATGTACAGATGGGTATTTGATCAAGATTATCAAGTGATTAGTAGCTTGATCCGTAGACGTAGAGATGAAATCGATTTATTTTTAACGGGAGTACAGAAAAATAGTTGTGGATTCAGTGGACAACTTTTACTGAATGCTTTTATGCTTTTTGATTCATCTCCCAACCAAATCAAGGCTATTAAACGTCTAGAGTCGGGTATTCATGCCGTTATCCTTGCTGAATTTGCTAACGAATTCAAGTTGTCGGTATTGCACCAAGATGAAATTACAGTGTAAGCTTTAGAATAGATACAGGCAGAAAATGAAACCTCTAATGGACCCCTCATGTGAGCCCAAAGAATTAGAACTCCCTCTGGAGTTTAAATTTGCTATGCGCAAAGCTGAGTTACGCGCATCAGAAATGACTTGGGAGCAGCTTCACCAGTCTCTTTTAAATCTGTATCAGCAACGTCTTATTGAGATTACAGCTATCAAAGACATCATGGAAGAAGAGGGCGTCAATATTGAATTTGATATTCCCACTGAATTAGAACTAGAAGAACTGTCTTTTATATGTGGAGATGACAAGGAAGAAGATGATGAAGAAAATGATGAGGACAACCTTCAACCATTCTGAAGACGGTCCAAGTACCACGTTGCTTTCTTAAGAGATTCGTCTTGTCCTTTCAAGCGTTCACGCCATATGTATTTAACTGCATTTCCCTTGCAATAACCACGAAATTCTTCTGGTGTCAATGTTGCTTTAATTGCTTCAATACACTCAATAGATCCTTGGTTGTAGTGAGGAGGGTTATTAATTAGATCTATCTGATGCCGCGACGCATCACTGATAATTTCTTCTCCTGTGTTGGTACTACACCCAGATCCAGTACCACTGCACCCTTCGGCAGAGGAGCAGCTCCCGCTTTTATCCCCTCTTCCACACTTGGAATATATCCCGTCACCCCTGGACGAGTGTTTGGCATAGGTGAAGTCGGACATTGGTTACCTTCTAAGGCAAGGTTTTGGCGAGGTCGATCTGCTTGGGTAGCAGCCAGACCCCTATTATACTGATCATACAAAGGAACGTCATTTTCCTCGTTATCCAGTTGTTCACCAAAGTCACAAGCAGTTAGTGTTCGTCTGTTGACTTCGTCGCCACTGTGCATAAAACCATCAAGGAAATCATGCGCATTTATTGCGTTATGCATTTGCTTAAATCTTCTTCGTTTACAATATTAACATGGGACGATTCAACCAACCACTAAACAAGGCAGGGAAGGAGTCAATCCCTGGTACTTATGACCCGTCACTTGACGCGGGTACATCAGCGACAGATACATCAGACCTTAATCCGGGTCGATCATATGATGTTGATATCCGACGTTTAGATAATGATGAACGTATCACAGCTAAACGTGTTGATAATGAAAGACAACAAGAAAGAATAAATAAATTTATGGCAGCTGCAAAATCAGCAGGTAAATTCAAACAAAACGCATTACTGAATGAACCAACCAGTGCTGATCAAGGAGAAACATTTTCTCCTGTTGGAAGTGTAGGATATGCACGTAAACCACAACCTAACTTTGGCTCACCCTTCGTCTAAGTAATGTCCATAATCTTGCATTTCTAAAGCATCTTGTAACTGTTGAAACATCACGTTGATCATATTTAAAGTCCACTGTACATTATCAGCCTTAAACCTAGATAACTCAGTCATCAACAAAGGATTGTTTTGATGGACTACAGCATCAGTAATAATTTGTAACATCTTAAGGCGTTGATCTATATCAAGTGAAGTTGGTTTCATACTCTAGATGTCACAATTTCTTTTGCTTGATCCTGGTATTTACCTACACGATCTTCATAAGTAGTGCTGCAAGGATTACCACGAAAAAATAAAAGTTGGATAATACCTTCATTGGCATAAATACGATTAAATAATGGAGTAGCGTTACTAATCTCAAGCGTTAGATGCCCACGCCATAGTGCTTCTGCAGGAGTAATATTTGCAATAATTCCTGTTCTAGCGTATGTACTTTTTCCCATTGCAACAACAGTTACATCCGCTGGTAATGATAACCGTTCTTCCGCTACTCCTAAACAATAACCATAAGGAGGAATAAGAAAATACTTACCTTTCTCATCTTCTAATAATTCAACAGGACGCAAGATATCAAGATTAAAATTCTTTGGATCAGTTTCACCGACATCAATACGACCAAGAACTAAGCATTGTGTTGGTGACAGCCGAATATCATAGCCGTAAGAACCAAGTCCATAACTTAGAACGCGTCTCCCCTCCTCTTCCTTAACCATATGATCAACAAACGGACTGATCATTTCATGATTTAAAGCTAATCCTTGATTTCAAGATCGCAAAGAATGCTCATCTGATGCCTGACTTTTATTTACTGTACTGCCGTTACAAGAAAAAGTGCTTATTTCTTAATAAAGAACACGGCCTTTCTCTTCGTAAATGTCTATAAATCTTTGGGTAGCTTCTCCAGAATTATCTTTAGGTTGTAGGTAGACTAGTAAACTTGTACACGTCCGGTGTTTATTTATTCCTTTACTGGAATATTTAATTAATTCAGGAGGTGTTTTAAGAATACAAATAGGAAAATCAAATATTTTTTGCTCATATCGAATCATATCAGGACAATTAGTAAAGAATAGACCTTGCTCAATTTCATTATGCAACCAAGCACGATACAATCTCTGGAACCATACAGCATGAGATGATGTAACAGTGCCAGCGCTAACCCGCGTCATCTTCCATTTATCTAACGCCTTATTAAAGAAGTAAGACCCACTAGGTGGAAATAGATATACCTTACCAAACCACTGTTGTGCATTAAGGCCATCATCTTGAGGTGTGAAATATTTTATAGCACCTACGTATTCATTTGCAATATGAGAACTAGCAGGATCTAAGTCGATTTCACCCATCAATATGAACAGCAGCAACTAATCAGAGTTTGTAATTAACTCTTGATCTTCTTTCCTTAATGGTTTCATTGATCAGTCAGTTGATTGTACTCTATTTGGAAATAGCGAATACCATCGTTATCGTTAATGATATAACCAGCACTTGATTCTGGATTAATTTTTTGAGCAGACTCAAAAATACGTCGTAAACTTTCTGCTAGATCATCATTATTTTCTTGTTCACACGTTTCTTTTGCCAAATAAATTTCCTGAAGAGTCCAGTAAAACATACTACGCTCTTGTGACGTAGGTTGAAATACCATAACACCAGGGCCTTCGGTATTCCAAAAATCAATATACATTTTACCCATATCACTAAGGATAAAACGCACCGTGGTATCAAGGATCTTAGCCTTCTCTTGTGAGAAGTCTTTATCTAATAGAGTTGATAGTAAACGCTCACGTTTGTTCATGATTGCACCAAGTTTTGTTTAACAAGAGATTCAAGAAGCTTGGGAAGAGGCTGGTAAACACACACCATTTTACCAATGGCGCCACGGCGCTTGATCAATATACCCTCATCATCTTTTAATTTATCAAACTCTTTAGCTCTAATCAAGTATTCAGCCACACACCTTAACCTTCTTTTAAGAGATAATTCAGCTTGTGGAAATCTTCCACAAATTGTATCAGGTTTCATGTCGGCAAAAGCGATACGAAGCCTATTAGCAAGAGTCAAGCTTGAATTAGCGTCTTCCTCTTCATAATCTCTTATGTTTTTCAAGTATCGTTGCAAGCACCCATCGTCAAAAGAGCCGGAAGGAGGCAAGAAAAGTTCAACCTGCTTACCAATAATACTAGGTAGTAGTTGAGAATAGTTCTCAAGAGTGACGGTTGTAACGTCTAAGTCTTTAATCAGATGTGACATATCATAAATGACTACTGTGATTACTTTTATACAATGATCTATTTCTAAAATCAGTAACGTCTGCTTCTCTGTTTTTAGCAAAAGAACGAATCAGCTCATTCCAGGGGATCCTAATGATAGCCTTTTTATTTTCTCTTGGGCAGATATTAATATAATGTATACCCTCAATCCACCCTTTGCCTTGATTATTTTTAGATTGAGCAATCCAATTCCTAATGGTTTGATCTGATACACCTAATCGTCTTGCACATTCTTCGGTTGAAATATATTCATCTGCATAAAGCTCTGGATTCATCAGATCAGTTTCTTCTGTCTTGTAACGAGAATGCCACATGGAACCCAAGATTGTCCTAATACCCTTTAATTCAGCTGCAATGTCCTCAAGACTTTTTCTTAACCCGTAATTCATAATGTCAATATAACTTTTTTTATGCTAGCTTTAAATTAAGTAAATTGTCACACATGGAAGAAAATCAAGTTCCTGCCAGCGTGCCTTCACGGCCCATGCCCTTAATGGAAGACTACGGAACGCCTGAAAACCTGGAGCAACTTAAGGCACAGGCTCGCATGCAAGCTATGCAAGCAGCAAGGGCACAGTTACCCCCACCTGGACGAGTTGTTTACGTACGACGAAATCTAACTGTTGCTGAACTTATTGTTGTATTTGTAATTTCCTGTGGTCTTGTTCTAGGTATCCAGGGAACCTGGCACCTTGTTAACAACCTTCCTCGCATTGAAGTTAAGTGGAGTAAGTAAAAAGGACCTATAATTAAAATAGGAGTATTTGTTATTTAATAGATGGCTAACAGAAGGATATCCGAACTTCCTTTATTAGATGGTACGCAGGTAGCAGAACAGGATCTGTTTACCATGGTCCATGTTGTTGAAGTTGACCCAACATTAAAAAATAAAA
>RFNU01000073.1 GCA_009927065.1 bacterium
AAATTATAAACAGATAAGTTAATGAGTGTTCAATACAATCCAACAACTAAAACATGGACCAAAACGCTAGAAGCGTTAGAGCAAGAAGAGCCTTTGCCGCATGACCTAGCTGCATATAAACCTGTATATAAACCAGTAATATCACCACCCTCAACAGGAGGGGGTAAAACAGGTAGTAGTGGGGGTTTACCGTCAACTCCAACAGGAGGTAAAACAGGTAGTGGTGGGTTAGGGTCATCTCCATCTACGGGCAAAGCTGGAGGTGCACCGCCTGTTTCACCAGAAGTAAAGCCATCTACAGAAGAAATTATTACAGAATATACTTCTCCAAAAAAAATTATAGTTGATGGAGAAGAAAAAAATGCTCCAAATATAACTATAGGGGAATACAACAACTTAAAGGCGGCTAATGACAAAGTAGAAGAAGATAATGAAAGAAAACGCAAGAACAACGCACCCAAAATAATTGCTAATGAAAAAACAGAACAAATATATAATAAAATAATAACAATAGCAAAAAATACAACAGGTGCAGATTATAAAGAAAAAAGAGAACTTATAAGAAGATTAGAAACTAATGGTGAAATTGATAAAAATACACGCGAAGATTTAGAACGTAATTTTAATACTTTTTACACAACAGAAAAAGTATCTGCTTGGGATCCAGATTCCAGAGTAAAACCTCCTTCGCCAGGAGGCAAAAAAGAAATTGATCTTGCCTTCTATAAATCACAAGTACCAGAAGCTGTTAAGGCTTGGGAAGAAGCAAATAAAAAAGGAGAAGAAGATCTTGATTTGACTAAACGATATCTAACAGAACAAGATTATTATCAGTGGCACTACACGCAATATGGTAAACCTAGTGGAATAAGAGGATACGCCAAAGAAGACACTGATATTACCAACGCCTACTTAGAAAAACCAACAGACGCAGAGAAACAACAGATCACAGATATTGCAGCTTTAACAGAAGAAGAAAAACAAAAAGAAGGAAGTGACTATGAAAAATTTATTACACGGATACTGGGACCAAAAGAAATAGAAAACACAAAAAAATATGGGGCACTTGCACAAAATGTATTAAAAGATACAATTGCAGAATTAGAAAAAAATAAATTAAAAGAATCTCAATTTGATTTGTATCGTAGCCTTGAAGAATTTTCTGAAATTTTTGATTTAAATAAAACACTTGCTAATTCTATTTTAGGAGATTCTGAAATAGGGGGTTATTTAGCAAAAGCACAAAATAAATCAGAAGAAGACATAACAAAAGATTTGGAAACACAACTAGGAAAAATAACAGGCGTACAAAGTAATGTTGGATATAATTGGCAAAAATGGTTTGATGAAAAACTCACTGAAAAATACGGAATAGATTACAAACTATTTGAATCAACAGAGAACACACTTGATATTGTTAATGCAGCATTAAAAACTGATGCTACCAAAATATATGATTCTAAAAATAAAAAATTTACCGATGTTTTTATTCAAAAAGCAGGATTTAAATCAGATGCAGAACTTACACAATTTTTAAAAAACCAAGGAGCTTCAGGTACAGAATTATTAACCAGTTTACAATCAGGAATTATAGACACAACTAAATTTGAAAAAGATAGAGAATTACTTGAAAACAAAATAGATGAATTAGATGCAACTAAAAATAGAAATCTAAAATTAACTTACACAGAAGAAAATAAAGTACCAGAAGAAGTAACAGTAGAAGCTTCTTTTGCGCGTCAGTTTATTGATGATTATTTAAAACCACGTTTTGATTATTCTAAATCAATGGATGAATTTAAAGATTATATGAATGTGGCTAAAAAAGATAAAAACCCTTTTCAAACAACTGATCGTTTAACTACATTAAAAGATTATGGTCAAAGTGTAGCCAAAGCAATACAACCTGATCTAGCAAATAAATTTGATTATAAATTTGACACAGAATTTTATTTTAATCCAGAAGATGAAAACGCCCCCTTGGTAAAACAAGAAGTATATAAAAAACAAAAAGAAAAAGTAGCGGCAGATTGGGAATTGGCTAAAACAAATCCAGATGCCTATATTAATCCAAACAACCCAAGTCTAGGAACATGGGCGCAGAATGCTTATGTATATGGTATAGATGATCCAAAAGATTTAAAAAACAAAGAAACATTTGCTAAATTACATTATCAGCTCATTGGTTCGCAAGCGAATCAAACTGGATTGAATACTAAATTTGACGGCGCTATTGATCCAGGAACGATATTAAAACTTAAATTTGAAAGTCCTATATATACAAAAGCACAAAAAATTGAAACTGTGTTTGATGAGTTTATTACACCAGAAAAATTTGCAGATACAATATTAAAAGACATTGATCCGTTAAAAGACAATGACAATTGGAAAAAATTAATAGCTAAATATGATTTAGAAGAAACAGCTTCTTTAGATGAAATTAAAAAAGCCATAACAAATAGTATTACACTAGGGTCAGCAGAAGAAATAAGAGCAAACATTAAAACGTTGCAAGAGCTAGAAAAAACACCAACACAAGCTGAGCTTGGAATTTCTTATATTGAAAGATCTGAAGACAAAGTAAAAAATGCTGCAAAAACTAAACTTTATGACATATTTAAAAACGCAGGATACCAAGGCACAGAAAAAGATTTTTACACTGACTATATGCCAGATACAAACCCAGAAGATATTAAATTGTTAACAGATATAACAAAAGGTAAACCGCTTGAATTAGACTTGTCTTTTACCGCCTCAGATCCAATAGCATCACTAGATAAACTTGAAAGTTTAGATAAACCTACGTCTATAATAAAAACAAAGAAAAGTAATAGTTATTTTAATCTATACTCAGATGACGAAGATGAAGAAAATATTTTATCAACAAGCCCTGAATCTTTTCTTGGTGATTTTGCTTCTCAACTGAAAAAATAATGTCAAACAAACATAAAAAAGCAGCCCGTGCCGCTAAGCAATACAAAAAAGAAAACATGGAGTGCAATAAACCAAAGCGGGCACCAGCTGGAGACAAGCATAAATATGTCGTAAAGGGGTGCCAAGATGGTAAAGAAGGG
>RFNU01000140.1 GCA_009927065.1 bacterium
AGTGGAGATTCAGTGTGCCAGAGATTCAACTGGCACAAGGTATCAGTGAGAGACTCCACAATGAATGACATCTTTATACTTTTTGAAGAGTGGATTCTTTACTCTAGCAAGAAGATATTGTGCATCATCTGCATCCATTTTATCCTCATCTTTCTTCATCTCAATGTATTCTTCTAAAATACATTTCAACAGAATGTGATCGTCAAGATTTAGATTAACCCAATAAGGTGAATACGTTAGTGCTTGGATTTCTTCTTGAGTGTAAGTCATTTCAGACATCATTGTTGTAAACATCTTGTTCAATTTCAGAGAGAACTTGTTGATTGCACTTTTCTGAAATCAACTCATCATTCTCATCACACAATTCACTCAACCAATAATCAAATTGCATCTGATTGAGTGATTGTAGATTGTCCAGTTGTTGTTCAATACAACGAAGAAGTTGTTGTTGAGTTTGTTTCATAATGAAAAAGGAATCGTTGCGAGAACATTGTCATTGACATCAGACTTTTCATAAATCCAATCATCATTCTCAACGTGCATGTAAGTATGAAGATTGCCGTTCACATCTTCCTTCAGAAATGCACTGATGAGTTCTTCGTAAAGATAACCAGAGGCAAGAAGTGCTTCGGTGAAAGTCATAGTTCAATGCTCCAATCAGAATCGTTAAGAAGATTTACCCAGAAGAAGTTTTTGTTGTTGAGTGAACGTAGAAAGACACGATCACCTTTGTTTTGTTCAATAATGCACTCCGATTCTGATTGCATTAAGTTACAGAATCGGTTGCGTGCTTTCTTACTCTTTGGTGTGACAAATGCAGTGAGATTCATGAGCAGAACTCCAGAGTAATCATTGAACGACGCATGTTGCTGGAAAGAAACAAACAACCCCAGGAATCAAAAGTAAACCAAGGTGCAAGAGTGAAAGTTCCAGGAACTTCACTACACTCTTTGAGTGCTTTCTTTGGAAACCAGATTGTGTGTCGGGGAGTGTGAATTGAACCGAATTGAATTGCTTTTTCGGTTTCTTGAATCTTCTCAACAGGGAGAATGTTAAAGTTGTGATTGCGTCCCATGTTGATGATACAAACGTTGTTGTCATCAACACTCGGGTGAACTTCAGTCTGACTCGTGGTTTGTACGATTGCCATGGGTTGGATTCC
>RFNU01000069.1 GCA_009927065.1 bacterium
AAGAAAAACCATTGGAAAACAAGCAGCTGAAGAACGTGCAGGAGCTGAGCAAAAACAAAAATTCAGTGAAGCCGACGAAGCCAGGGATTATGCCCAGGCCCGTGGAGCCTACAAATATTGAAGTATTTGATGCGTGGGTAGAAGGATTAGATCCTGGCACACACGAATCATTTTGTTCTTTTTGTTCAGAAAATTATTCAATAATTGAATGTTTTCTTTATGCACGTTTTCTTGGTTACTTAAACAGTATTATTGCATGTGAAGAATGGATAAAAGAAAAGTATCAAAAACCTGATCACAGGCAGATACTTCTAGATGAAATTGGATACATGAAAGATGATATTCGTTTATTGCGTGATGATATTGAGAATATGGGTGTAAAAAGAGAAGCAGGTGTTGCGCGTATTGCAGCCATGGAAAAAGAACTCCGTGGCACCATTAATCAAGTAGAGCAATTTACAGCTAATAAAGATAGGAAAGGTTTGTTAATGGCTGGGGCAGACCGTGCTATACGTGAGTTAGCTTTTATATTTAAAGACGATCCAATTGAAGGACCTTTAAAAGAAGCAGCAATGAGTGTATGGGCAAGAATGCAATTAGAAGAATAATGTACTAAAATAAGTTTATTAATGCGACATTGACATGGCTGGCAAAGTACCCCCTAAGGGCAAAGAAGAAATGAAAGGCGGAAAGAAAGCTATCCCACCGAATCCTCCCAAAGGCGGTAAGCCTGGCACTAAAGGCGCTGCAAAGCCTGTTGATAAGAAAGAGGATATGAAGGCTAAGATGGACCGCTTACGCGCCTTAAAAGGTAAGTGAGGTAATTATGGGAGCTGGAAATCGAGCCCCTCAGATGGGGAACAAAACAGAAGACGCAAGTAAACGAGCAATGATGGAAGCAATGATGCGCCGTCAGATGGAAGATCGAATTAATCAGAATGTTAGGCGAGCACAACCAAGTTCACCAGATACTGAATTAGGGTTACCAGCAGGATATCGACCCGGTTTAGCTCCTGATTATCAAAACGTAGAGGCAGAGGCTCGTCTAAGAGAACTTGCAAACAGCTCTAATGTAGAAGCAGCAAATCCTTCCAGTGGATTCAATGCTCCAATTAAAGGAGGTATTTCCATGGGACCAGGTAGATCTGGTCGTTATACAGATGAAGAAGCACAAGAATTAATAACGACGCGCTCAGGAGCGTCGACGTTAATTAGATGGTTAAAAAACGAATGCCCCCTGAAGTTCTTGAGATATTCAAGAATAAGGAAGCAAAAAAAGAAGACGGCTCTAATATGACTGATAAAGAAAAACGCAAGGCAGCTTTAGATAAAGCTCGTAAATATAAAGAACAAAAAACTAAATTTTAAGCTATATTTGAGCTAGTTAGTTTCTTGGTATGCCTTCATATTTACACCTTGCGTATCGACGCAATGCAAGGGCGGCTGCAAAAAACTATACAGTTAAACCAGCAGATAACCAAGAAGCAGTAAAAAAAGCCAGAGAAGATTTTAGTTTCTTTTGTGAATATGTAGCTAATAAACCGCCAGCTGCTCATCATAAAGATTGGCATAAACACTTTGTAACAAATGAAGATAGTGTTTGTTGAAAAGAATTGCAGGTCCCAACATAGACCTATTAGGCCCCAGGGGACCCCTAGCAGTATCTACGCCTATTGCTACTCCAAATGGATGGGTGCCTATAGGCGAGTTGCAGATTGGTGATCTTGTTTTTTCCGAACATGGACAAGTAACTGAAGTAGTAGATATTTCAGATTATGAAGAATCACCCACATGGGAGGTTGTATTTACGGATGGGTCTTCTGTTCGCTGTGATGACCAACACTTATGGAAAGTTCGTCGACGGGGGACAGATGAAAAAGGTACCTGGCGCAGTATGACTCTTAATGAGATACGCACACAAAAAACAATAGGAAGCAAAGGGAATGGCCGCCCTGGAACACCAACCAAAAGAATTACCGCAACTTGTACCCTAGAAGAAAAACCTTGGTTAGATAGCAACGATTATTCGCGTTATCAGATTCCTGTTACACAACCAGTTGAATATCCAGAAACAGAATTACCTCTTGATCCGTATTTGTTAGGAGCATTACTTGGTGATGGGTCATTAAGTTCTGGCAATCTTAGATTGACTTGTGCAGATTCAGAAATTATTGAACGCTGTTCTTTGGTATTACCAGAAAATTATAGATTTAAAAAAGTAAAAAAATATCAATATAATATTTCACATAATAAAGGTATTCTTGCAAGCGGAAAACCAAATATTGTACGAGAAATATTAAAAACTTTAGGAGTTTATGGTAAAACTTCAATTGATAAGTTTATTCCTAAGTTTTATTTAACGGCATCTATACCTGATCGAGAAGCATTGTTGCAAGGTCTTCTTGATACAGATGGCACTGTTACTCCTACCGGGAGTGTATCTTTTTGTACAACATCTAAATTTCTTGTTGAAGACATAATAGAACTAGTTCAATCTCTTGGAGGAATAGCAACACGACAGACCCCAGTTTTAAATACATATTTAAATAAGTATCAAGAACGAGTGCGCACAACAACACCATCTTTTACTGTAGGTATTAAATTACCAGATAGCATTAAACCTTTTTATTTAAAACGTAAAGTCCAAAGATATACTCCATGTACCAAGTATCTTCCTTGCCGTGGCATTAAAGATATTCGTCCATCAACAATAGAAAAAGTACGTTGTATTGAAGTAGCTGATAAAGACCATACGTTTTTAACTAAAGATTATATTGTTAGTTCCAATAGCGCAAAAAGCACGACGCTAGGCTTGTTTACTGCATGGGCTATTGGTGTACATACAACAGCCAAATTACCTTTACAAATTCTTTATCTTTCTTATACGGTTGAAATTGCGCGTCCTAAATCTGCTGCTATTAAACGTATTATTGAAAGTCGTAAATATCAAGAGGTATTTCCTTCAGTAAGGCTTCTTAAGAACGTAACAAGCAATGAATATTGGTCTGTAGATCATAAATTTGCAGGTATTGAAAATATTGGGGATGAAATGTTTACTCTATGCGCTGCTGGTCTTAAGGGTTCGGTGACATCTAAACGTTCTCATCTTTGTTTAATTGATGACTGTATAAAATCTGCTGCAGATATAGCTAACCCTGATATACGTAAAGCAATGCAAGATAATTGGAACGCAGTTATTTCTCCAACTATGTTTGAAGGTGGAAGAGCAATATGTTGGGCACTAGGTTTAGACATGATGATATACATGCCACTACATTCAATGAACAAAATAATTGGCGCCAGGTTGTATTATCTGCAATTCAACAAGACCCTAAAACAGGGGATGAACTTTCTTATTGGCCTGAAATGTGGTCACTTGATTACTTAAAAGAAAAAAAACGAACAGCACCTATTGCATTTTCTTTTCAGTACATGAATCAAATAGTAAGGCAAGGAGAATTATCTTTGGCACCAGAACTAATAGTAAAAGCAGAGATAGCAACCGAATTTGATACCCTTGGCGTAGGGGTGGATTTATCTGCTGGTATTAAAGAAAAAAATGATTACACCGTAATGGTCTTAGGCGGACGCATTGAAGACCGTATTCACATTATCGATTACCGCAGAATACGGGCTATGGGCAATCTAGAAAAACTAGATGAAATGAAAGAATTGCTTAATGATTGGTCGATCATAGGAAAGGATGACAATGGGAACTATTTCCCAACCTTTTCTACTTGTGATATTTGGTCAGAAGCCGTCCAATACCAAGCTTCCCTCGAAGCCGACTTTAAGAGGATTTGCCTTAATGACGAAGGTCTGAACAACTTGATCTGGCACCCCGTCAAAGGATTCCGTGCAGATAAGCTGGCACGGTTTAGGGGGATTATAGGCATGTTTGAAGAACGAAAAATAATCTTTAATCGTTTTCGGAACTTCACTAATCTCTTCGAGGAACTCACAAACTTCGGTGTAAGTAGTCATGATGATTGCGTGGATGCACTGGTATGGCTAGTAAATGGATTGGCCAAAAAAGGAAAGCTCCAATTTGATTACTAGACCTTAGAATAGTAACAGAAACAACAGGCTAACGCATTGGGACCCGAATTTCTGCTGGTTATTATTGGCTTTTCGGTACCAGCTGTTACCGGTATTGGATGGGTGACGAATAAATTATTGGGTCGGTTTCATGAACGCATTCTTCGTGTGGAAAAACGAATGGACAACACTGATGCCGATCTGAACTCCATGTATCATCGTCTACCTATTGAGTATGTTCTTAAGGTTGATTTTTTAAGAGAGCTGCAACAAATGCAAGAGAACTTTAAACAGATTAATATTAAACTTGATAAGTTAATTGAAAAGTTGTAATCAAATGAATTACGCCCTTGAGATACAAGAAGACAGCAACGGAGATTATTTTATTGAGTTTCCGACTGAGATAGTGGAAGCTCTCGGCTGGGCAGAAGGAGATATTTTAGAATGGAAACTTAAAGGTCAAGGTGTAATTTTATCAAAACTTAATGATCCAACAGGATATGAACCAATAGAAGAATAGGTTGATAGAATATAAACAATAATAAATAAATAGATGCGAGTAAGTGGATTTCAAAATATTCCGGGGGCACCTGGTAATTTACTAGCTGATTTTAATTTTTTAGCACAGAACCAAGGTCCTAGTACGCCTGTTAGATATTATCCTGATGCAAATAATGAAAAAGGGGGATTTCTTCCAGATCCTGGGGCAGGACGCATTAATAATGTGCGCTATAAAAAAGATCCTTTTGAGGGATATAGAACTCCTACCACTCCTATGGTGTCGAATCCACAAGGAGATCCTGGTCTTCTTGCACAGATTCCTTCCAATGTGGGAGCTTCCAGTTTAGGAGATCCGAATGCTTTTTGGATTCGTCCTCGGATTGGATATGATCAACAAGGTCTCGATGTAGGAGGAAGTTTAAATTTACCTATTGATCAATTTGGAAATATTCAAGTTACTGGAGGATATCGACCAGATTCAAGTACTTTAGATGTACGTGGATCAGTAGGACAACCACCAGGAGCTCCAGGATTAGGAGTAGATTTTTTTATTAATAGAAAGTTAAATCAAAAAAACCCTAACGATCTAGGTGGACAACTAAGATATGAGGGCAGGTTTTAAGCTTTAAAAAGACAAGAAAGATGCTAAGATTTACAAAACTAAACCCCAATAAATAACCTGTGGACGCTAACGCTCGCCTAAAAGAAATTGTTGACTCCTATCTCGAAAAAGATGGCGGAGCAAACATTGATACAGGTATTGTTGCGTCTCACATAGCACAGATGAAACTTTTTGGCATCCGCCAAGGAGTAGAGTTTTTTCCTTCTCAAGATAATTTTGGTAATCAGCGCAAAGATTTTATTGATAGGGTATTGAAATACAACAGGATGGATACACGCCTGGATTCAATCTGGGAGTATTTCCTGTGTGATGGACAAGGTTTGTTTTATATTAGACCCACTGAGTCCAATTACCGACTTTACTTTTTTCGCCAGCACGAATATCGTTCTTACTACGGTATTAATGGTGAATTAGAAGAAGTAATTATTATCTATAGCTATAAAGTAAGGCAGGGAACAGGCTTTAGCGATGGTGTTAACATCACCAATATCTCAGGTACTGCTATTACTGGACCACAAGGGGCTAAAAGATATATCAAGTTATCAATTAAAGATAAGGTAATTGAAGAAACACATAGTGAAGGAGAAATTTCCTTTGACTTACCTAGTTATAATGTCCCAGGACGTACTCAAACATTTAAAAATACACTCGGATTTATTCCCTGTGTAGAGATTTTCAATAGTCCCAAGGGTTTTTCTAATGAAGGAGTAGGTGAATTTGACGCATTAGCTAATCACATCGTCACACATGACGAAATGGTACGCACAATGCGTAAAAATGTGCAATTTTTTGGTAATCCAACCCTTCTTTCATCACGACCCAAGACAGATCTGATGGAATCAGGGTCAGATTCTACCGTTCAACGTCCTTCTATTGCAGCAAATTCTGGTTTTACTGGATTAGGGGCCTTAAGTCAGTCAAGATTTAAGTCTGATCCCCTTTCTAGGGGCATGGATGGGCAAATCAGAGTGCCCAGGGTGATTGCTAACCTGGAACCTAATGATCGTGTTGGTTATATTGTCCCAGATGCAATTACTGGAGATCAAAATAACTTTGCACGGCAGTATCGAGAAGAAATACGGACAGCTTTAGGTGGGGTCGATGACCTTTCTATTTCTGCTGGCATTACAGCAACAGAATATAAGTCATTGTTTGGTCGTGTGTCAGCAACAGCTAAGAAAAAAGCAAACGCTATTTACACTTATGGTATTTGTAGATGTTTAGAATTAATAATTTATCAGGAAGAACGTTTATTTCGTGATACTTTAGCCGCCTCTAGTGGAATTGAAAAGCCAATAGAACCATCAGAGAATGCATCTAAAGCAGAAATTGATTTATATGAGGCTAGTTTAAAAGGATTTGAAGAAAAAGTTAAACAAATAATGAAAGCTTGTGTAGAAACTCAATATATACCAACAGGAGTTATGGGTTTAATACCAGACGGGGATATAACCATGCTTTGGAGGTGGTTAGGTCCTGTTTATGAAGACTCCACGCAAGATATTTTAAACAATTCTATCGTGGTACGTAACCTCCAAGAATTAGGTGTTGATAGTATTGAAGCACTGAAATACCTCTTCCCTTCAAAAACGGATGAGGAGCGGGCCGCGATGTTATCGGGGTTTCCGTTCAGGATGGTCAACGAATTGCAAGGTGCTTACTCAGCTTTTGCAAAATTAGTGGGGGGCATGATGCAGACCCCTCACCCGCAGTCACCTGATTTACCGATGGCTGCAGACCCACGTCTTGACCTTACACCTTATCTGTATCGTACCTTAGAAGCATTACAAAAGGAGATGAGTTATGCAGGACGCTACCGTCCAATCGATCCCACAGATGAGCCAAGTACCAACCGCAGTAGCACCAAGCAGCTACGTGGCAGTACCAGCGCCTCAAGCTCCAGCACCGAGCTACCAGGGACCGATCAATTACCAGGTGGGTACCAGTTACCCCCAAGCGGTGCCTCAAGCACCTATCAGTTACCAATCAAGCCCTACTCAGTACGCCCCCCAATCCCAATCGGTAGCACCCCAGAGCAGCCCATGGGAATCGGCATTCAACAAAGTAGTGGGTCTGCTGAGCGCACCAGTCCAATCCCCGTTCCAGGGTCAACCCTCGGCTCCGACGCCAACATACGCCCCGGCCAATTACGGTCAGACGTACAACGGCCAAGCTATGCCCAACTTGGGGACGCAGACCTCGTATCCCAACCTGGAATCCTCAGCCAATTATTCCCAAACTTCCTCGAGTCCCTCACTGCCCGAAATAGCGGATTACCTGGGCCTGAGCAACGAAAGCCGCCAGGTGATCGACGCGTTCGGAGTAGAGGCACCAGCCGTCCTAAATAACTATGCGCTCCAACTGGAGACAATGTTGGACAATGCTGTTGCATGGGGCCAAAAAGCTAATGGTTTGTTGCACGGCTATGCCAATTTTGCTGTAAATGAACACCAAGAGAATCTCGCTTATAACGAAATTCTGACTAACCCTGATGTACTGAGTGACTACACTTTGAAGTTCTTCGGTCCTGAAGGTCCTTATCCTGTATATGAAAGTGAGGGCGAATTGGAAACACCCGGTTATCGTACAGAGCAAGTAGTACCAGAGTATGGGAACTTCCCTGCACCTCCTGATGCTGCTGCTCCGCAACAACCCCAAAACTTCTGGGGTGGATTTAATGAGATCATGGCACGAGATCCCCAGAATGCCTGGCGTGTTCTTAACCAAGCTCAACCAAACACAGTGGCTAGCAAGTTGTTTGTGATGGAGTGAGGCCATGCGTCCACTAATTAAGTATGGTATTCCCGCCGCTGCTGGCCTTGCTGCCGGTGGGATACTTGCCCAAGATCAAGAACCAGGTATTGCTGCTTTAGGTGGCCTTGGTGCTGCTCTTGGTACTGCTGCCGGTCTTAAAGGTGCTCGACTTGCGGGTAAATATTCACCTCAAATAGTTGAATTTTTACAAAATAAAGCTGTTACACCAGTTGCTAATGTTGTTGGTAATATTGGAGCACGTGTTCCAGCTGAATCAAAATACCGCAATCAAGCTGTTGGCACTCTTGCAGATGCACTGGCAAAAGCAGAAACAGCAAAGCTAGGTGAAGGAGCACAACGTACTGTTGGTAAAGTTGCCGCTGGCCTCACTGTTCCTGTTTCGGCAGGTCTTGCCGCTCTTGGTGGTCAGGCTGCCGGTATGATTCCAGGTGCTATGGAGGTCCCTGGATTTGCACCACAGCAGCCCCATTGATCCTGAGTCTTATGGCTCTAGTAATTCCTTGGTGCCCGGTACAAACAAACAACAGGCACTGCAGGTATTAGTAACTATTAATAATAGTTAAATTAATACCTGCTAAAATTTTCATAGATAAAGACAGTTGTACGTCTGAATCTTTTCACCATACATCCTGCAATAGAGGAGGATAAACTAAAGTGTTTATTGATAACGATTTTCCAAAAATCTTAGGTGCAGAACTTTATCGTCCTCACCCTGCTTACATTTGCGAGATGGCCGTAGAACCAGTAGTGGTTCATGACTTTACTCGTCAACCTGGTCAAACTGTTCAACTTGATCGTTATAAATTCTGGGGCACCCCTGGTACTAAGGATAGCCGCGAACGTATTTCTGATCAAACCATTGGTACTGCCAACAGCCGTAACATCACAAAAGAAAAAGTTCTTGTGGTGCTTAAGGAATACACTGGTCCTGCAGATCCTTCTGATCCTACTCAGCCCAGTACCTTTAAGATTGCCCGTGAAACTCTGATTACTGCTCAGCGCATGTTGCTGGACACAGGTAATCTGAATATGTTCCATCAGTCTATTGGCTCTCTTACACTTCTTGATGATTATCGCCGTTGGCGTGATCGTGTGTTTATTGACGAACTAGCCAAAGCGGAAGCTAATGGTGAAGCATCAACAACACAAGGTGGTTACTACTTCCCAACTGGTGCAGGTAAGGATTCAAGTGGTCGCATTTCTTATACCAGTAATCAGTACACAGCTAACGCTCAACAGTTCCATGTATCTACAGACTTGTTGAATGTAGTTAAGGATCTCCGTAAACGCAATGTACCTACCTTCTCTGATGGTTTGTATCGTTGTATTTGTGATCCTACTTTCATGATGCACTTGCGTCGTGATGCTGACTTCCGTGAAATTGCACGTTATTCAGGTAATCCTGGCCAAGGCATGTATATGTCTGGTAATCCCATGATGCCTAATAACGCTAGCTTCTACCAAGGTCCTCAAGCAGGCCAAGGTTATTTCTTAGCTGGTGAACCTGTAATGCCTACTGGCGTTCAGTTTGAAGGTGTGAAGTTCTATGAATCTACCAACTTCCCAACCAAAACTATTACCGCTTCTTTTGATGCTTCAACCTATAGCTCTCAAGAAGTAGCTCAAGGTTTCTTCTTTGGTCCTCAAGCAGTAGGCGTAGGCGTGGGTGGTCCTAACGCTCAAGTTCTCATTAACAACAATGATGACTTCAGCCGTTTTATCATTCTTATCTGGCAACTGTATGCTGGTTTTGAAATCCTAAACAAGGACTTTGTTACCACTGCGTACAGCTTCGTCAGCGATGACGGCGTTCTTTGATACAATAAATAAAACAACAAGGAGAAATAAATGACTTATTTGACTTCCAAAAAGATCTACCCTGGTAACTGGGTAGAAGCTCTTAATGGCTGGTACAAAAACTTTGATTCCACTGGCGCTGGTGGAACCGCAAATGTATCCAAAGCTGGCCCTACATCTGTTCTGGCTATTCCCGGTTATCGTTATTTTCAGCAACGCGGTTATGTTCCTATAACCTGGATCTCTGGAGATGCTGCTACTTATGGCCAAACCATGAGTGTTATCATCCCTTCTCCTTATAGGCAAGATGATACCCGCACTGATATTACCGGAATGGTAATCAGTGGTAATTCCGTCCAACCAGGTTATGTTTATCGCGCTGCAATCTCAGTTGCTTCTGGCTGGGGAGACAATCGTGTTGCTTCTGGTGTTTATAACACTACCGGCAACGTAATTGCCTTTGGCCGCGATAACTCTGGCCCAGTTGCTGCTTCTGGTGAATCAGTTGCTGCTGCTGTACTATCTTCTACTGTTTCAGGTGAAGGCGCTGGTACCATTTATTTTGCAGGTGGTAGTCAAGCTTTTGGTTCAGTTCCTGTATTTATTGGACCTGCATCAGGCCTACAGATAACCGCTGGATCAGGTTTTGTAAACAGCGGTGCTGTATACAAACAGGTTACCTCTGCTGAAACCTATAAGGTATACTCTAAAGCTTCTGGTAATGCTACTACTGCTACAGGCGGTGTGTATATCTCAGCAGCAGACAAAAATGCTGGTCTAACTGGCTATTTGTTTGTGGAGATTTGCTATTTGGTTCCTGATAATGCTCCTGAGTATAGCGATCTAGAAGCTTATCTTAATAATCGGACCGTCAGTTCGACTTAATTAAGGTAAACTAATACCAGAACACCTGGTACCTATGCTTTATCAACACACCAAAACCGGCGCTCGGGTTAAAGTTATTAGCGAATGGGATAGTGGCGAATGGTTCATGGTCGAAGACCAAGACGGTCGCCTTTATACCGTTTATAAAACTGAGATCAAACCGGATGAGTCAGCTACTAAAACAGTTAAGACTCTACAGGTAAAAGACAAAGCAGCAAAGGAAGCACCTCGTGCTTTTCCCCCTGATCATCGCTTGAATATTAATGTAGCAACCGCTCAAATGATTGCTGACCATATTAAAGGGATTGGCCTCAAGACAGCACGTGAGATCAAAGACATACAGATGAGTCTTTCTGGTGAAAAGTTCAGTAGTCTAGATCAGTTAAAACAGATCAAACGTGTTGATTGGGACTCTGTATTTGCTGCTAATCTGGTACGAGTGTGATATAAGCCCTGCTTAGGCGGGGCTTTTTCATTTTAAAATTAAAATAAAGTAAGAAAATGACAAATTCAGGTGGTAAGTTTTTCATAGGAAATATTGGCAGTACTGGTGTATCTACTGGTCCTCATATTCATAAATATGTTAAAGATTTAAAGACAGGTAAGTATATTGATCCAGCAACGATTAAAAGTGCTTTAACTGGGGTTCAGATAGGAGAAAAAAGAATCCCTTTGGTTAGGCGTACTTCTACAGGTGGTTTTGAGTGGAATCCAGATACAGGATTAACAATTACTTCTTCATTTGGTCCAAGG